>CANHJD010000039.1 GCA_947461145.1 Bacteriovoracaceae bacterium | reverse complement strand
GCAACTTGATCTTGATTCTATGGATTTCCTAGATATCGTTATGGAGCTTCGTAAGCGCCATAAAGTTGAAGTTCCTCAAGAGGATTATCCAAAGCTCGCAACTTTGGAATCTTGTGTTACTTATCTTTCTCCTAAATTCGCCTAATTAAAAATATGAATTACGATGCTATTGTCATCGGTGCCGGGATGTCGGGGCTTGCCGCCGGCATCCGATTGGCGATGTTTGACAAGAAGGTCGTCATCCTTGAAAAGCACTCCATCCCAGGGGGGCTCAATTCTTATTATCAAAGAAGAAATTTTGATAAAGGTGGGATCCGTCAGTTTGATGTTGGATTACATGCCCTCACAAATTTCATAAAAAAAGGTGAGAAAGGTAAACCATTTTCCAAATTGTTAAAGCAGTTGCGCCTTTCCTATGATGACTTTAAGCTCTGCCCCCAGTCGCACTCAAAAATACTTTTCCCAGAAATGGAGCTGAAGTTTTCAAATGATTTTGAACTTTTAAGAAATGAAGTTCATGAAAAGTTTCCCAATCAAATTGATTCTTTTAATCGACTTGTTGAGAGTGTGAACACTTTCAATGAGCTTGATCTAACTCTTGGTTATTCATCCTCGAGAGAAACGCTAAAACAATTAATTACTGATGATTTACTCATTGAGATGATTCTATGTCCTCTTTTGATTTATGGCTCTGCTTGGGAAGACGACATGGATTTCGCTCAATTTGTTATCATGTTTAAATCTCTTTATTTTGAGGGCTTCTCTCGACCAGAGGGAGGAGTGAGAACAATCATTTCTCTGTTGATGAAAAAACTTGAAGAGGCCGGTGGGGAGATTCGGTTTAAAACCGCGGTAACGAATATTCTGACTGATGAGTCAGGTCGTGCTTATGGTGTTGATCTCGGGGGCGAAGTTCTGACTGCTCCAGTCATTTTATCTTCTATTGGTTATCCAGAAACTGTACGACTAACTTCTGTGCTTCAAGAAAAAGTATCCCCTCGTGTGGGTGCGATGACTTTCTTGGAGAGTATTTTTGTCTTTGATAAAAAAATACCAATTATTCAAAATGATACTACGATTGTTTTTTATAATAACAGTTCCAAATATAATTACCGTCCTGCATCTGATTTCTATGACCCTAATTCGGCCGTTGTTTGCTACCCGGATAATTATGAACCTCTAAAAAATGAAGGCGAGGGGACGGTTCGTATTACATATATGGCCAATTATTCGCAATGGCGTGAGCTTGAGCGCTCGGCCTATGATGAGAAAAAAGAGGCTGTTGCTGAATCGGCAATGCAATTAATAAAAAATATGAACCCTCATTTTGATGGTAAATTACTCTTTAAAGATGTTTTTAGTCCAATGACTATTGAGCGCTATACTTGGCATTTGAATGGCACAGTTTATGGCTCCATAGATAAAACTCGAGATGGCACTACCCCAGTTCCTGGGCTCTTTATTATTGGGACTGACCAGGGATTCCTCGGAATTGTGGGTTCTATTCTTTCTGGAATTTCTCTCGCTAATTTGCACGGATTAATGGCAGGGGATGCATGAGATTTGAGCATTTAAGACTGCATTCATTTGCTTACGAAGAACCCGAACATTACTTAACCTCTGATGAGATTGAAATTCAGTTGTCTGATCTTTATGAAAGGGCGAAGCTTCCTGCTGGCAGACTCGAACTACAAACAGGTATTAAAAGAAGAGGCTTTTGGAAAAAGGGTACTGCTCCAAGTTCAATTGCAACTAAGGCAGCCGAAAAAATTTTAACATCATTTCCACGTGAACAGGTGGATCTACTTTTACATGCTTCTGTTTGCCGAGATTTTCTTGAGCCTGCCACTGCCGCAAAAGTTCATTTCAATTTAAGACTCTCTCCTCATTGTATGATTTCAGATTTATCCAATGCCTGCCTAGGTGTACTTTCCAGTATTCTTATGGCCGGGCAAATGATTGAGAGAGGCGTAATTAAGACTGCTCTCATCGTTTCAGGTGAAAATTCGGGGCCACTTTTGGAAGAAACGATTAATTATCTAAAAAATGATCCCTTAATGGATCGTAAGAAGATCAAGCCTTTCATTGCTTCACTTACGATTGGTTCTGCTGGGGTTGCTTTTTTACTAACTCATGATTCTATTGCACCGGATGCTCCTAAGATCCTAGGTGGTTCATCATTAACTGATTCAACCGCTGTAGAGCTTTGCCAAGGTGATGGCTCAAGTCACGGGCTTATGATGGAAACCGACTCAGAGGCACTATTAAAGGCCGGTGTTAAGTTATCTATAGCAAATTGGGAGAAGTGTCTTTCAGTTCTTGATTGGAAAAACTCTGATGTTGATAAAATAATTCCTCACCAAGTTGGGACTGCTCATCGTCATGCGATGTTGACTCAATTAGGTTTGCCCCTTGATAGAGATTTTCAAACCTTTGAGTTATTTGGAAATACAGGTTCGGCAGCACTTCCTTTAACCTTAATGAAAGCTGCTGAGAATAATTTTTTTAAAAAAAGAGATAAAGTTGCTCTTCTTGGAATTGGAAGTGGGCTTACAAGTACAATGCTGGGTTTAGAGTGGGGAAGCTCACCAAATGGAAAACATGAATGATTTAAAAAATAAAATTAAAGATCTTGGCCTTGAGACGGTTTATCCTTTTCGCTCCCATTTTTTGCAGCTTGGTGAAAACAATCTAAATTATGTCGACGAGGGCGAGGGTCAGCCAATCCTAATGCTTCATGGTAATCCGACATGGTCCTTTTATTACAGAAATTTGATTCAGACATTTAAATCAAAATTTAGAACAGTTGTTCCAGATCATATCGGATGTGGTTTTTCAGATAAGCCTCAGGATTATGCATATACATTAGAGAATCATATTCAAAACACTTACAAGCTTATTCGTTTTCTTGATTTAAAAAATATCATCCTGATTGTTCATGATTGGGGGGGGGCAATTGGTTTTGGTCTCGTAACTCGTTATCCTGAGTTATTTGATAAAATTGTGATTTTAAATACTGCTGCTTACCCAAGCTCTCATATACCTCAGAGAATTAATCTTCTTCGCCAAGGAAAGTTTGGTGAATGGTTAACAAGAAAGTTAAATCTTTTCGCATGGCCGGCAACTTTTATGACAACAACAAAGCCACTGCCAAAGATGATAAAAGAGGGATATCTTCTTCCTTATAATTCTTGGGACAACCGCGTGGCAGTTGCTCGATTCGTCCAAGATATACCTATGGAAAAAGAGCATCCCACCTATAAGACATTGAGTGAGATTGAGGAAAAGCTAAAATCTCTTCATCACCCTAAACTCATTCTTTGGGGTGGAAAAGATTTTTGCTTTAATCATCACTTTTTTGAAAAATGGGTCAATATTTTCCCCGATGCAGATGCTCACTGGTTTTCTGAGGCCGGTCACTATGTCCTAGAAGATGCTCAGGATGAAGTCAGTTTAAAAATTTGGGACTTCATTAAGTGATATGAATATTGCTCATCGTATTTCTGAAATTGCCCAAAAGTATCCGAACAAGAAATCCGTCGTCTTTTCTAAATCAGCTGGACATGGCAAATATGATTATCCCTATTTGACGTTTCAACAATTTGAGCAGCGATCAAATCAGATTGCTCATAAATTGAGTAAGGCGGGTATTGGCCCAGGAATGAGAACGCTTTTGTTTGTTAAGCCCTGTCTTGATTTTTCAGTTATAACCTTTGCTCTTTTTAAGATTGGCGCCATTCCTGTTTTAATCGATCCCGGAATGGGATTTAAAAATCTTCTCTCAAGCATCAAGCAAGTTCGTCCTGAAGCCATGGTTTCAATTGGTCTTGTTCACTGGATTAGGCGTCTTAATCCAAAGGCATTTTCATCGATTAAAATTAAGATATCTCTTGGGAAGGTTGGTGGAAGAGCTCACGATCTTTATAAAAATTTGGAGAATGAGGATAAGACCTTTCCTATTTTCCCTGTAAAGGATTCAGATTATTCTGCGATCCTTTTCACATCAGGTGGAACGGGTATTCCAAAGGGTGTGCTTTATACTCATGGAATTTTAAATGCACAAACAGACATCCTTCAAAAGATTTTCGCTCTTGATGAGAATCAAACTGATTTACCGGGCTTTCCACTTTTTGCTCTTTTCACTCTTGCCATGGGAATGACTTCAGTTGTACCTGATCTTGATCCTACGAAGCCTGCTTCTTGTGATCCGATTAAGGTTGTTAAAAATATTTTGGATAATGAGGTGACTTTTGTTGCTGGCTCTCCTGCGATATGGGAGCGAGTGGGTAAGTTTTGTTTGGAGAAAAATATTAGGCTTCCCAGCGTAAAACAAGTCGTTATGTTTGGGGCACCTGTGCGCGCAGAGATTCATGAGATGTTCAAAAAAATTCTCCCGAATGGGGACACTTATACACCATATGGCGCCACTGAAGGGTTACCAGTATCGCTCATTTCAGGCTCCGAGATATTAAGTGGTCTATCAGATTTAACAAAACAGGGTGCAGGGACTTGTATTGGAAGGCCTGTTCCAGGAATAGAAATAAAGATTATAAAAGCTTCGGATATTCCTGAGTCAGGTTTTATTGAAGAAAAACCGGGATACATCGGCGAAATTATCATTTCTGGTCAGCAAGTGACTCCAGCTTACTTTGAAATGTTGGAAGAAAATAAAAAAGCAAAAATTCAAACCGAAGATAAGTTATGGCACCGAATTGGTGACATTGGTTATTTTGACGAAAAAAATAATCTATGGTTTTTGGGACGTAAATCTCACCGTGTAATAACTGATGAGATGACTACACATTATCCTATTCGGATTGAAGCTATTTTTAATCAGCATCCAGAGATTAAAAGAACGGCGTTGATTGGATTAAGTAAGAATGGTCATGTCGTTCCAGCTCTTGCTATTGAACGGCACGATAAATCTACTGTCATTACAGCTAAATTTAAAAATGAGTTAGATGCACTGGCCAGTTCTTGTCAGTTTACCAACATGATTACTGATTTTTTTCTTCATTCTGGATTTCCAGTAGATGTTCGTCATAATATAAAAATAGATCGTTCAAAGCTTTCAGCTTGGGCCCAAAAAACTATATGCGCATACTAGTTACAGGTGGTGGCGGGTTTCTAGGAACCTACATCATTAAAGAATTGCTAAAAAATCCTCACTATATGGTGACAAATTTTTCACGTCATAGTTATTCTCACCTCGAGGATTTGGGTGTTCCAACGATTAAGGGAGATTTAAAAAATCCTGCGGACGTTGAGCGCGCACTTTCTAAAGGTTTTGATGCCATTTTTCATGTGGCCGCATTGGCGGGGGTCTGGGGGCGCTACAATGATTATTTGGATATCAATTATCATGGGACAAAAAATCTTTTAGAAGCTGCTGAGGCCCTTGGGATTCAGAGGTTTATCTACACTTCAACTCCATCTGTGGTTTTTGGCAAAGATGATCTTCTTGGTGTTAATGAAGATTGTCCTTACCCTAAAGAACATTTAACTCCTTATGCTGAAACGAAGACCATGGCAGAAAAACTTGTTTTGCAGAAAAATAATGGATCAACTTTTCTTACCTGTGCGATTCGTCCCCATTTAATTTGGGGCCCAGGGGATCCGCATCTGTTTCCTAGGGTTATTCAAAAAGGTAAGGAAGGAAAACTCAGAGTTGTTGGTGATGGTGAAAATTTAGTTGATATTATCTATGTGGAAAACGCCGCTCTTGCTCACGTACTCGCCTTCGAAAATTTAAAACCTGGCTCACGAGTTTGTGGTCAGGCGTATTTCGTCGGTCAAGAACGCCCTGTCAAGCTTTGGGATTTCATCAATCAAATACTAGGCTTTATGAAAATTGAGCCAGTGATAAAGTCCATAGACATAGATACTGCCTACAGGCTTGGTTGGATGCTTGAGAAGTTTTTTAAAATTGCTGGGATTCAAAAACCTGAGCCACCAATGACACGTTTTGTTGCCTTAAATTTGGGTAAATCTCATTATTTCTCTCACGAAAAAGCAAAAAGAGATTTTGGGTATTTCCCAAAAGTCTCTATTGAAGAGGGAATGAAGAGAACCTTTGCAGTGAGAGAAACACTTAAGATCAATTCTCAACAGTAATAAATTTAGTCGCAATTTTTTTTGCCAATTCAATACCAGGTTTATCAACGAACTTCCAAGCAAGGAAAGATAGTATGAAAAGTGTCACAGTAGTGATGAGATAAACGACCAACACGAGTGATATATTTAAGTGTGCCTGCCAATAAATGCCTAAAAAAGAAGTCAGACTGGCTAAGAGCAAGAAATGTACAGCATAGAGTGAGTACGAAATATTTCCCAGGAATTGAAAAAAACGACGACTTAAAAGCTCACGAATAGTTGGTGATTGGATAAGGGCATACATTAAACAAGTGGCCCCAATACTTCGGGCCTGGGATTCATAGACGCCTTTTAGATCTGAGAGGTAAAAGCCAGTGAGTATTAAAAAACCAATAAGAAATGGATGAGACTTGTGCTTTGGTAATCTTGTAAGAAATGCGCCAAGAAGAAAACTCATCATCCCCTTCCAAGGGCCAATAATAAAGGCGAGAACAATATAGAATGGTGCAAATTTTTTATTTGATCCCAAGATACCCAGAACTACAAAGAGGAGATAGGAGCTAATAAGCTCATATCCTATTGTCCAAAGATTAGGATTATAGGTTGTTGCTGATTTGAAGTTAAAGTAAACACCAAAAAAAGATTGTTTTAGCGCCTCAAAAAAATCTGGTGTGAAATTCAGGTATCTCGATAGCCAACTCGAATTAACCATCAACCCGTATGGTCTGTTGTAGATAAAATTAAGCTTTAAAAAAAGATATGTGAGAAGGATAGAAAATAAAACTATTGGAAGAAGCCTAAAATAGCGGCGAATTATTTGACTCAGAAGATTTTTATAATATGACCTTCCCTCAAGATGGCTTCCCTTGTAGGCCAGAACATATCCAGAATGAACAAAAAACCAAGTGACGGCGAGATCAGGATTTAAAATGTGGTTGACCCAGGTGTGTTGGCCAAAATAGAAGACTGGGTAAAAGATTAATATGAAGTGATGAGTAAAAACCCAGAAAGCAGCTAAGCCTCGTACTCCTTCTAATCCTTCAACACGATTGTTCATTTATTTTTTGTAAATGTTTTCACTACATTCTGGTCAAAATAGTTTGCACACATTCCCGCATCAACAAGAACTGTAGTCGCATTGATACCAGAACTTTTTGGGGACAGGAGAAAACAAACAGTATTAGCAACCTCTTGAGTTTCAAGTGCTGCTTTTCTCAAGGTGAGTTCTTCAGCATAAAGATAATTATCAATATAGTCAGGAATACCCGCTGAGGCGGAAGTTTTTAAGGGGCCTGCTCCTACAGCATTGACTCTTATTTTTGAAAATGAAGACAGTGATTTTGCAAGAAAAGGCACAGTCGCATCAAGCATCGCCTTAATGGGGCCTAGGTAACCATAACTTGTTGCTTTCGTATTCGAAATGGATATGGTCACAATACTTGCCTCAGGCGTAAAGAGATCCTTGATGGCATTTGTCACTTCTGCCAGAGAGAAACTTGAAATTTGAGCGGCCTGTAGATAGTCCTCGCGCTTGGTTTCGTGGAAGGGCTTTATCCCTTCTGCAAAATTTGCAAAAGCAAGCGAGTGGAGGAAGCCATCAATCCTATCAACATGAGTTTTAATTTTATCTGCCAAGTCTTGGATATGTTCTTTCTTTTCAACGTCACAAACAATGGCATGTGAGTTAGGAAAGAGTTTTTTTACTTGCTCAAGTTGAGACTCACTCTGAACCGTGAATAAGCAATGAGCACCATTTTCAATTAAAGTCCTAGCAGAAAAATAGGCGACACTCTTCTTATTGGCCACACCAGCGATAAGAAAAGTTTTATTGCTTATATCCAGAAAGTTCATCTATACGCCTTGGTTGTCTACAAGTGTTGCGGCAAATTCTATCGTCATTATTGTTTTGTTATTTGCTGTGATCTTACCTTTCATAAAAGCTGCATTCGCAAGCATTTCCACAAAATCTACTGTGATAAGGAGTTCGTCACCAGGCTTTGCCATATTTTTAAATTTTGCACCTTGAATACGCGTGACAAGGGCCGTTTTTGAATTCCCTGCACTCTCGCCCCTGAGTGACATCAATAGGGCGCCTGTCTGAAAAACTGCTTCGCACATAAGCACACCCGGAAATACAGGAGCTCCTGGAAAGTGACCACGAAAGAAATCTTCCTGACCTGTTAATATTTTGGAAGTTGTAATTGAGTCTGCCGTTCTGTCGACAATTTTCTCAATAAAAAGAAACGGCTCTCTTTGTGGGATGTTTGCTAAAATGGTCTCAAGCATTTAGGCCTCCTGCAATGTCTAAAGTCGCGCCAGTAATGTAGGAAGCTTCTTTTGAAGCAAAGAATAGAACAGCATGAGCGACTTCTTCAACTTTCCCAAAACGCTTCATTGGAACTTGTGATTTATATTCTTTAATTTGATCCTCTGGTAGATCTTTAAGAAGTTCAGTCTCAATAAATCCCGGGCAAACATTATTAATAGTAATATTTCTTTTTGCGACTTCCTTTGAGACTGATAATGACAGAGCAATTTGTCCGGCCTTTGAGGCCGCGTAGTTTGCCTGACCAGGAAGCCCTAGTTTTCCTCCGACAGAGGACATATTAACAATTCTACCATAACGATTTTTCATCATAGTTAGAACTGCAAAACGGGTCATGTTGTAGGTACCTTTTAGGTTGGTATCAATAACTGCATCCCATTCACTCTCGTTCATTGTAGCAACAATTTGATCACGTCTTATTCCCGCATTGTTGATAAGGATTTCTAGTGAAGGAAATTCTTTTTCGTAGTCTGTGAAAAATGACTCTACTTCCTGAGAATTCGCAACGTTAAATTTTTTAATGATAAGTTTATTACCATACAGATTTAAACTTTCTTTGAAGGTTCTAGCGGCTTCATCATTTCCAGAATACGTCGCTATGACTGTTGCCCCGGCCTTAAGAAATTGTTCTGTAATACCTGCTCCAATTCCTCTTGTTCCACCTGTGACAATGACATGTTGTGAGTCAAATTTGTTCATTTTAATTACCTTTTAGTGAGCCTAAGTAAGATTCAATTGCATTTGATTGGATAACACCGTAATTGGCAGCTCCCAGCCATCCAGACATGATAATTCCAACCGAGCCTGCATGGAATAATCCTGGAATGTTCTTGTGAAGATTCATAGAAATATCTAGACCTTCAAATTTAGTTCCAAAAGAAGTTCCTTTCGGATGAAGTGTATATCGCTCGACAGTCAGTGGTGTTGCCGCTTCAATAATTTCTAAACTATCTCTTATTGATGGAAGAAAAGCCTCTAGACCATGAATAGTTTCTTCGATCATAGTTTTCTTTTCATTTTCATATTCTTCAGGAGAGAGCTTCTTCCAGTCATCGTAAAGGCAGTTCGTACTCGAAACAATCGCAACTCTGCCTTCGGGAACTTGTGGACGAGTCTCTTCAGGGTAGTAAATGGAGAAAGTTCTCGATGTTACTTTTATATCTAGGAGCTTTGCAGGATCATATGTTGGGTAGGATGATGTAAATATAAGGTCACCAATGTGAGGAATTTTAACTCCTTTCTTCAGACCCATATAAACCTGACAGCTTGAAGAGTTGAGTCTTACTGCCTTTGTTTTTTCAATATAGTCTTTTGAAAAATGTTCCTCTCCAACCATATTCAGCACAGTCGTTCTAATATTTGCGTTTGAGAGTACTGATTTGCCTTTTACTGTTTTACCATCAACAATAACTCCAGCTGCAGCACCATGTTCTATAGAAATTTTTTCTACTTTCGCTTGAAGCTTAATATCGACACCATTTTTTAAAAGCTCTTCCTTCATCATGCCAATAAGGTAATCAGTACCGCCTTTAAATGTATAAACGCCTTTACTCATGAAATTTGAGAACACAATTCCATAAGTTATTGCAGGGTCTTCAAGTGTTGAACCATTGGCATAAGTAATAGGTTCCATCAAGATTCTTGTTACGTCATTTCTACCAGGGAAGAATTTTTCAAAAAGCTCTCGATTAGTTAATTGAGAGTTGTCATAAAAATTCATGCTCGCAAGATATTCAAAGAATGCCGTTACTGTTTCTAATGGGATATTAAATTGGTTTGTCAGGACTTGAGTATAATGTTCCTTGGTGAAATCTGTTTGAACTTTGAATTGTGGATTTACAAACCTTACATCCTTGAGCTGAACAATACATTCCGCAATCTCTTTACTCCAGTACTTGCGACAAGTCTTGATCATCCCAACTGGGAAGCCATGAAGGGAGATATCAAAAACATGTTCCCGATTCTCGCGGTAGAACCAAGTTGCAAAGCCTCCCAGTTTATTATGGGACTCAAGCAAGAGGACCTGATGCCCATTACGTCCAAGAATATTGGCCGCGGTCATTCCGGCCAGTCCAGAACCGATAATGATTACGTCATAATCTTTGTTGATTTCGTCGCGAATTTTATAAAGCATTAAAGGAAGCCTTTGCGATGCGTTAAATAAACTGATTTGAGTGCGAAAACATTAGTCTAAACTCTCGAAAAAGTCATGGAATCCGTTACAATTAATTATATGTCTAAGCTTTAAAAGGGCCCTTATGACGAAATTTTTTGATCGTATTAAAGAAACTTTCAGTTTTGATTACCGCTCTTTGGCCCTTTATAGGTGTCTCATTGGTCTAATTGTTATTTCAGATGTCCTTTATCGTCTTCCTGATGCGACAAATTTTTATACTGATATTGGCCTCATTCCTCGAAGCATTTTTGTTGGTGAAATGTCGATGCCTTGGTCCTTTTCCTTACATTTGGCAAATGGATCAACCGGTTTTATTTTGACGATGTTTCTAATTCATCTCATTTTTGGTGTGATGTTATTTTTTGGGTACAAAACTCGCTGGGCAATGATCGGAGCCTATGTCATGACTGTCTCAGTTCACAATCGGAACTGGCTTATTAATAATGGTGGAGATGATATTTTAAGGGCCCTATTATTTATCTCCATCTTTTTACCTTTGAATAAAAGATTTTCTATCGATTCTGCTCTCATTCGCCAAAAATCAGATGAGAAAAAGGCAGATCATTTTTCTTCTTGGGGGTTAGCACTTTTCTTTCAAGTTTTTGCAATTTATTTTGTCAGTTATATATTAAAAGATCATGCCATCTGGAGAAAAGATTTCTCCGCACTTTATTATGCTTCTCGGCTCGATATTTTTGCGAACCCTATTGGTATCTGGCAAAGGAATTTCCCTCTACTGCAAACGATCTCTTCTTTCTTCACTATTTACCTTGAGATGTTGGGCCCATTACTGCTTGTATTTGCCTTTCTTTTTGGAAGATTTTGGTGGCAGTCACGGGTTTTAGTTATTGCTCTTTTTTGGGGACTTCACATTGGAATAATTCTCTCCATGTGGATAGGTGTTTTTCCTTATCTTTGTCTTGTTATGTGGCTCATTTTTTTGCCAGGTCCATTTTGGGAGAAAAGAGAAAGAAAGCTCAGAGAAAAAGGTTTCGATAAAATTACTATTTTCTTTGATGGAAATTGTAGGTTCTGTGAAAAGATAGTTCTTATCTTTAAAGAGTTTTTTCTTTTGCCAGAGATTAAATTGAGAGCTGCTCAGTCAGATACTCTCATTAATGAAGCTATGGTTAAGAATAATTCTTGGGTAGTCTCTAACTCTCAAGGGCAATTATTTTTTGGTTTTTCTGCAATGATTGAAGTCATGAAATGTTCATCAGGCTTAAGATGGTTTGTGCCATTTTTTTCAATTGGATTTATTCGTAAACTCATGAACTCGGCTTATTGTTTGATTGCGGCCAATAGAATGATTTTGGGGCAATTTACACAATTCCTGGAATTTAAAGAGGATAAAAAAAGTATAACTTGGCTCAGGTGGCCCTACCAGTTAGCAGGTAGTTTCGTTCTGGTTACCCTCATCGCTTGGAATGCGACTACTATAAAAAAATGGAACTATCAGGCTCCGTTTTTTCAAAGTGTCACAAGATGGATTCATCTTTATCAAGAATGGAATATGTTTGCTCCTTTCCCGAAGCTGGACAATATTTGGGTTGAAATTCCTGCGACGTTAAGTGATGGAAGCGAAATAGAGTTACTTACGGGGGATCGAGATATATATGAAGTAAAAGACAAAAAATTTCCTAAATATATCTCAAATGAGCACTGGCGAAAATTCTATTTAAATCTTTCTGAAAAAGTTGATAATGCCCGTTACTTTGGAGGGTACCTATGTCGTTTTTGGAATGATCGTCATCTGGGTAGCGTAAAGGGGCCAAATCTTATGAAATTTGAAATTATCGTTTATTCCCAGCAAAATTTAGAAAACAACCAGAAGGGAGGTCTCTCTCGACGCTTATCTTGGCGTCATTGGTGTTTTGATGAGGAATTTAAAAAAGATAATAACAAAAATTGATTTTGCTTACATTGAATTCAATCTAAGCAAAATCAACTAGACTATTTCTCGGTCATCTTTGTTACATCAAAATATTCATCTGCGAGTTCAGGCTGATTACTATATTTTTCACAGAGCTCATGGAGTCTTTTGCTAGGCTTGTCTTCGGGATAGGTGACTAGTATTTGCTCGAATAATGCGAGAGCTCCCTTAAAATTCTTCTTTTGGAAGAGGGCCCATCCAGAAAGATAATGGTTAAAAGCCTCTTTATCATTTGTCAAAATATGCCAGCTGTGGAGAACCTCAAAAATCTGGACAGGAGTTGTTCTTCCCTTAACAATAACTTTATCGATTGGACGCACTTGGATTTTTTCTTGATCAATCCTTTGAAGTGTATTTTCTGAAATCAGGATTTGAGTACCATAGTATTTGCATAATCCCTCAAGTCTTGAGCCGAGATTCATGTTATCACCCAGAGCGGTGTAGGAGAAAATTCTATCAGAACCCATATTCCCCACGTTACATTCGCCTGAGTTTAGTCCGACACCGACATTAAAAACTGGTCTTCCTAATTTTTTAAACTCTTCATTGATGGCCGGTAGGGTTTCAATCATTTTAATTGCACCTTCAACAGCATGTTGGGCATGATTACCAATTTCAAGTGGCGCACCCCAAAAAGCAACGATTGCATCACCGATATATTTATCGAGAGTACCTTTAGTTTCAAAAACAATATCAGTCATTTTCCCCATATACATGTTTAAGGAATGGGCAAGCTCTGAAGCCGAAAGACCTTCCGAAATAGATGTAAAATCTCTCACGTCTGAGAACAAACAAGTAATGTCACGTTTGAATCCGCCTACGTGGAGCTTGTCTGGATCTTTAAGCATTTCGTCTACGATCGTTGGAGCAACGTATCGTGCAAAAGTCCCTTTGATTTGTTTTTTCTCCTTGCTCGTCTCTGAAAATTTTAAAAATGTATTCCAAGAGTAGGAAGCGATAAAACAAAAGAAACAGTAAAAAAGCTTGAGTTCATACCCTTTTGGAAGAAAGTAGTAATAGTCGGCTGCATAGGTTGCGACGATGATGAAATGAATAACAAAGAAATCTAGGAATGCACTTCCGAATCTCTGAGTGAAAAAGAAGATGACCATCCCGACACATAAAAGAATAATTGAATACTGAAGAGAATCATTAATCGGTTTATAAAAATATTTAGTTAAAAGCATATTAACCACATTCATGTGGGATAAAACTCCAGGCATTTTAGGATCAATAGGGGATGCTCGCAAGTCATGGGCACCAAGAGCAGTTGAGCCAACAAAGACAATTTTGTCTTTGAATTTTTTGATCATTGTTGGGTCGTCTTTTTTGGCAGATAGAACATCATACAAGGAAGCAGTCTCGAAATTTTTTAATCCCCCAATATATCTAATTTTCGTTTCTCCACGATTATTAATTTCGAGTTTATGATTATCAATGTTAAGCTCACCTCTTCCGTCATCGAAAATGTTAATTCGTTGTTTTTTGCCACGATAGGCTTCCCAAGCATTATACCCAAGTGCTCCAAAATAAAACGTATCAATATTTAGCACCATAAGATATTGCCGAAAATTACCATCAAGGTCTTCGTAACTTGAAATTGAACCGAGTCCAACTTCTGTCTCTACGAACTGTTTTATCGGAAAAGTATATTTCGCTATTGTATAGGCATGCATTTCCACTTGAGAGGAGCTTTGAGTGAGAACAGTATCATTTAGCATCTCGTCAGGAACTTCTTTTAGTGAGTCCTCCTCGGAGGTGCCACTGGTATATGCTAGGAAGATTCTTTTCCCATTTTTTTGAAAATTTTTAAATGCTGAGGCCAAAACAGTATCTGGGGAATTAGGCCCACAAGTCGGAGATTTCTCTGGGTAGAGAACGTCCATTGCAATTACTTTGGCGCCATAATTATCAAGCTTTGATATCAGATCCGCATGGAGTCCCCTTGGAATCGGCCACATTCCAATTTTTTCAAGAGAGTAATCATCAACCATTACTAATGAGATATCTTTACTTTTAATTTTGGGGTCAAGTTGATTACGCATCCTGTAATCATAAAAGCGACTTTCAAATGAGATGGTATATTCTAAGAATTTGCTAAAGATTGAATCGGGGTCAATTTCGCGCATAAAAAGTGAGCCGAAAATACTAAAAATAGCAAAAAAGAAAATAGATAAAAGCCCAAAGGAGCGGATAGATTTTGAGATGTATTTAAAAAACACTTTTGATATCCTCTTTGAGTATGATTAAATCTTTTTAATTTTATCGGTGAACAGAAATACTCGCAAGTAACTAACAAATAATTGGACGCAATATGGATCTAAATATTCTAAAAAATTCTTTTTATGAGCATGTAAAAGCATTACAAGATCGGATCACTCAGGAAATGAGAGGCCTTGATCCAGATTTGAGAGTAAAAGAAGATCCATGGAGTCGTAAGGACCATGCTGGGCATCCAGGTGGAGGCGGCCTTACGAGGGCCTTTGAAGGCACACTTTTTGAGAATGCAGGTGTTAATACATCCTGCGTGTTTGGTAAGATAGATCCCCAATTTGCTAAGAACCTTCAAGGCACAGGGGATGAGATGTGGGCTGCCGGAATTTCTTTAATTATTCATCCAAGGAATCCCCGTATCCCTACAGTTCATGCAAATTTTCGCATGATCCATCAGGGAGATAAGTTTTGGTTTGGAGGAGGGGCAGATTTAACGCCTTATTATCCTCATGAAGAGGATTTTATTCATTTTCATGGCGTTTGGAAAAAGGCTTGCTCGTCTTATGGCCTTTATGAGGAAATGAAAAAGACTTGTGATGATTATTTTAATAATTCACATCGTGGCATTGAGATGAGGGGGATTGGGGGAATTTTCTTCGATCACTATAATACCGGCGAAACTCAAAAAGACATGAACATGGTTCGGCATCTCTCAGAGCATTTCATAGAAAGTTATTTTCCTATCGTAAAAAAGAGAATGTCAGAGAATTGGACTCCAGAGGATGAAGATTTCATGCTTCATAGAAGAGGGCGATATGTGGAATTTAATCTGTTGCATGACAGAGGAACTCTTTTTGGTCTTAGGACAAATGGTAGGGTTGATTCTATTTTGATCTCTTTGCCGGCCCGGTGTAAGTTCAGTTATCAATATCAACCAACTCCAGGATCGGTTCATGAAAAGATGTGGAGATATTACACTCCACATGCTTGGTGATTAAACTTCTGGCGCCAAATAGACTTCCACTTCTGGGTGGAATTCATCTCGAAGAATTGAACGAATTGCTTCAAGTGTTCCTGTTGTTGAGCTAGGGCATGTTCCACAAGCGCCTTGGTATTTTACAATGAGTACATTATCTTTAAAGTCTTTAACTGCTAAATCTCCACCATCACCTTGAAGACCGGGTCTGATCCTTTTATCAAGAATTTCTTCTATCTTTTGCATTTCAGGAGTAAGTCCTGAGCGACGTTCGGCCTCTGGATCAAATACTTTAAATGTAGGGTCATGGTCTTCAATAAAACTTTCTATGCAAGTTTGAACGGCCGGCTCAAGACTGTCCCAATCTTCAAAACTAAACTTTGATATTGTGATAACATTCTGAAAAAAATGAATCTGATCAACCCCTCTAAGATCAAAAAGTGCAGCTGCAAGTGGTATATCCTTGCAGTCCTGAGGTGTTTTGAATGAGACTTTCCCATCAGTTTTGACGTCCTTATCCAAAATAAATTTAAGTGCATTTGGATTTGGAGTCGGTTGAATCGTGATTTCTAAATTTTGCATCGTCATAATGGTTTTCCGTTATTTATTCAAAAAAAGTTTTAACTTTTAAAAGGGCATTGTAGAGCTGATCTATATCTTCTTGATTGTTATAAATTGATAGTGAGGCCCGGCAAGTTGCAGGCACTTTAAAAAATCTCATAAGTGGTTGTGTACAATGATGACCAGTTCTTATGGCAACACCTTCTTTATCAATTAAAGAAGCAATGTCATGAGGATGAATGCCCTCAATCCCGAAAGAAATCACAGACGTTTTTTCCTGGGCCGTGCCATATATTTTTAGTCCCGGAATTGTGAGCAACTTTGAAGTGGCATAGGCCAAAAGTTCATCTTCAATTTCTTTTATTTTATCAAAACCAATTTGATTTATATAATCAATGGCCTTACTTAAACCAATCACAGAGGCAATGGCCGGAGTACCCGCTTCAAATTTATGGGGAAGATTATTGAATGTCGTTTTTTCAAATGTCACAACGTCAATCATGTCCCCTCCACCTTGATAAGGTGGCATCATGTTTAATAACTCCTCTTTTCCGAAAAGCACTCCAACACCTGTTGGACCAAACATTTTGTGACCTGAGAAGGCAAGAAAGTCAGCATCCAGATCTTGGACATCAATTTTAACGTGATTGATCGCCTGAGCGGCATCAATAAAAAATTTTGCTCCTACCTTGTGGGCAGAGGAGATCATCTTCTTTATAGGATTAATTGTTCCGAGGGCATTTGAGATAAACACAACGCTGACAAGTTTGACCTTTGAATTAAGTAGCTTTTCAAACTCCTCAAAAATAATCTCACCCCTTTCATTTATTGGGATGACTTTAATGACAATTTTTTTCTCTTCGGCGACTAATTGCCAAGGAACAATGTTTGAGTGATGTTCCATTTGAGATAAGAGTATCTCATCCCCCTCGTTAAGAAACGAGCGAGCATAAGAGTGAGCTACTAAATTAACACTATCAGTTGTTCCTTTAGTGAAGATCACTTGTTTTTTGTCAGGAGCATTTATGAGTTTCGCAATTTTTTGCCGAGTTTCTTCAAATTTTGTCGTCGCGTTTTCTGATAGCCAGTAAAGCCCTCTGTGAACGTTGGATGTCTCTTTTCTGTAATAAAGATCAACTTCATCTGCCACAATATTTGGCTTAAGTGTCGTTGCTGCACTATCTAAATAAGCGAGTCTCTTACCATTGATGATTTGATCAATCGCTGGAAAATCTTTTCTGAATGGATTGCTCTTTAAATAACTCATTTAACTCCAGTGAGCTGAAATTTATCTTTCAATGTCGTCATGACCATCTTTTCAATTTCTTCTCTAGTCGTTTTGTCATGAATTTTAAGCACAATCTCAAGTCCAAAACCTAGCGCCAGAAGAGTCTTCGCTTTTTTTGCCGGAATGCCACGAGTCTCAAAATAAAAAACTTCCTCGTCAGATAATTGGCCTGTTGTCGAACCATGGGAGCATTTTACATCATCTGCAAAAATTTCAAGCTGTGGTTGAGAATGGGCCTGAGCTTTCTTGGATAGAATAAGATTTTTATTCATCTGCCCAGAAACAACTCTTTGGGCTTGAGGGAGGATATGAATTCTTCCCGTAAAGATGCCCTTAGATTCTCCATCAAGAATGCCTTTTGCAATCTGGTTAGAGGTGGTATCGGCGACTCTGTGATGAATAATGGTATTTATATCTGAATGCTCATTATTATTTGTGAGATAGAGATTGTAAGACTCTCCATTAGCACCCGAACCAATAAGTTCAAGCTCAAGATTTCGACGATTAAGTTTACCACTTAAGTTTAATGTGAAATTAGTATAGTTTGCTGATGCCTGAACTTTTACCTGCGTTGAGGAGTGGACAACTGACTGATTCCCGTTAGCTAGAACTTGAATGTGTTCTACATTTGCCCCATTTTCAACAACAACGTAGGTCTCTTGAATGAAGGTTCTCGCAATTTCTCCATCTTCAATGACTTCCATGATAGTTGCTTGAGAATTAACTCCGGCCTTTATAATGATGGTCTGTCCTTGAAAATTATCATTTGAAGAAAGACTAAAAATTCGAAGAGGCTTTTCTATTTTTTTATTTTTTTGAATCTCAATGACGGCCCCATTTGAGAGGAGGGCATGATGGAGGTTTGTCAGTGGATTTTTTGTATTGAGAGTGCTCAGTACTAATGGAAGTGAGTTCTCAATTGAGGTAATAATTAGACCATCTATTTTTTTATCGCTTTCTTGAAGCACTCCATTGATGAAAGTAAGATTGATAAAATCTTCTGAAGGTCTTTGCAATACTTCGGTCTTCTTGTCAGATTGAGCGACAATCTGATTGAAAGATTTAAGGCTAGTAAATTTATAGCCCTCAAGATCTTGATAGATACCTTCAGTCTTGAAAAGTTCTAGATATTTTTTACGAAAAACTGCTAGTTCACCATTTGAGTGTGACAATTGTCCTTCAGCAAATTTAACTAAAGTTTCTGTATCCATTATTTCACTCCGGAGATTAACCAGTCATAACCTTTTTCTTCAAGTTCAAGAGCTAGTTCTTTACCACCAGACTTTATAATTTTCCCTTTATAGAGTACGTGGACATAATCTGGGACGATATAATCAAGAAGGCGTTGGTAGTGTGTCACAAGGATAGTTGCATTAAATTTCGACTTGAGAGCATTTACTCCACTGGCAACAATTTTCAGGGCATCAATATCAAGACCTGAATCAGTTTCATCTAGAAGTGAAAGTCTTGGGTTTAAAATGGCCATTTGAAGAATTTCATTTTTCTTTTTTTCTCCACCAGAGAAACCTTCGTTTACCGATCTTTCAAGAAAACTTTCATTCATTTCAAGAAGCTTAAGTTTGCCTCTTAAATGCTTCAGGAAATCTTCATCATTCATTTTATCAAGACCCTGATAAGTACATATTTCATTAAAAGACTCTTTGAGGAAGGTGAAGTTTGATACACCTGGAACTTCAATAGGGTATTGAAAGCCTAGGAAGACGCCTTCCTTGGCCCTCGTTGAGGGATCAAGCTCCAGAAGGTTCTTCATCTTTCCATTTATTTCAAAATTTATCTCACCGCCAGTAACTTCATAGGCCGGATGACCTGCAATAATTTTTGAAAGAGTAGACTTTCCTGATCCGTTTGGGCCCATAATTGCATGAACTTCACCCTTATTTACGGTGAGATTGATGCCTTTTAAAATTTCGTTACCATCAACTTTTGCTGTGAGATTTTTAATTTCAATCATACTTATCCTACGCTGTTTTCTAATTTCATTTCGATTAATTTTACTGCTTCTACCGAAAACTCCAGAGGTAATGTTTTAAAAACGTCCTTACAAAATCCATTCACGATCAGCGAAATGGCCTTCTCAGAACTAAACCCTCGAGACTGGAGATAGAAGATTTGATCGGCACTTATTTTTGAAGTGGTCGCTTCATGCTCAACTGTAGCCGTATCATTTTTGACATCAATAAAGGGGAATGTATTGGCTGCACACTGGTCACCAATGAGCATTGAATCACATTGAGAATAGTTTCTAGCCCCTGTTGCCGAGGGCATGATTTTAACTAGGCCACGATAAACGTTCTGGGATTTCTCGGCAGAAATACCCTTTGAGATAATTGTCGATTTAGTATTCTTACCGATATGGATCATTTTAGTTCCGGTATCGGCCTGCATATAATTGTTTGTCAGAGCAACTGAATAAAATGATCCTTGAGAATTATCTCCCATGAGGACACATGATGGGTATTTCCAAGTAATCGCTGAACCGGCTTCGACCTGAGTCCAAGAAATCTTAGAATTTTTTCCCTTACAGTGGCCTCTTTTAGTAACAAAATTATAAATTCCACCTTTGCCCTCTTTGTCTCCTGCGTACCAGTTTTGAACGGTGGAATATTTTATTTCAGCATCGTCCAAAGCAACAAGCTCAACGATCGCAGCATGCAGTTGGTTTTCGTCTCTTTGAGGGGCTGTGCATCCCTCAAGATAATTCACAAAAGAGCCTTCATCAGCAATGATAAGGGTTCTTTCGAATTGCCCAGTTTCTTTAGCATTAATACGGAAATAGGTTGAAAGATCTAATGGGCACGTCACACCTTTTGGGATGTAAACAAATGAGCCATCGGAGAAGACGGCGCCGTTTAGTGCGGCATAAAAGTTATCGGAGTATGGAACTACTGTTCCAAGATATTTTTTTACAAGATCTGGATATTTTTCTACTGCTTCTTGGATTGAGCAAAAAATAACTCCCACTTTTTCCAATTCTTCTTTGTGAGTTGTCCCAACTGAAACTGAATCAAAAACTGCATCAACCGCTACACCCATGAGACGTTTCTGTTCCGTTAAAGGTATTCCTAATTTTTCGAATGTTTCAAGCAGTTCATTATCAACATCATCAAGAGACTTATAGGTTTCTTTTTTCGTTTTCGGCTTTGAATAGTAATACAGATCCTGAAAGTTGATTGGTGGGATTTTGCAATATTGCCATTCTGGATGATTGAGGGTGAGCCAGTGCCTGTAGGCCTTCAAACGGTATTCAAGTAACCATTCTGGCTCATTTTTTTTTGCCGATATTAAACGAACGATTTCTTCTGAAAGCCCCTTAGGGAATTCTTCGGTTTCAATATCCGTTACAAAACCATACTTGTAATTGTCTTGAAGTTTTTCTTGTATACTCATTCTATGCCTTCGTCACCAGTGGGCAGTTATCAACTTTAGT
>CANHJD010000038.1 GCA_947461145.1 Bacteriovoracaceae bacterium | reverse complement strand
GTAACGATAACTCGTGGTCCCTTTGCCATAACATCCTCTCTGGAAATTGCATTTACTTAAAAGTCGTAAGAATATAGACTACAAGCAGTACATAAGACAAGAATTTTATTAATGGACTTATCATGACTCATAGCATAAATACCTTAAACTGGACCTATAGCCGCTACAATAAGGGCGAATTCATGGCTTTGATTACATTTGGGGCGGATCCTGAGTCTATCCAAGAAGATAAATTAGAGTATTACGTCACTGTTTTAGAGAGCGAGATCCATGAGACATTTCAAAAAAAATTCTCCTCTCTCACTGAGGCCTGCATTTTTTTAAATACAAATTATGGCGATTGGACATTTGAAGATCAAACAGCTCCCAAGTCAGGGTGCTCGACCTGTGCGGCCCATTAAAAAATCCGAAGACGTGAACTCTCTTGAAAACTAAAGTCTGGAAACAATCTATCAATCACGTCCTGACTTAATAAATTCTTCACATTATCAGGCTCAAATCTTCCTTCAATTGGTTCTCTGATCATCCCTTTATGAACTATTAAGTTATCTAATTCAAAGTGTGGAGTTTCTCCCCACATCCAATCCCAAGAAGTGAGTTGCTTAAAACTCTCCTGAACTTCAGGAACAGAAAGTAAGCTTCCATCAAGATCCATCTTAATCGTTTTTAGTTCGTGAGAGATAAGATCAATAACATCTGTTAATTGAATGTCAGGAAATTTCTCCTGAAGAGTAATTACTTTTGAGCGCACAGAGGCGATTGATTTTGTCTGCGTCGGGATAATGGTGTGCTTAAGACTTTCTTCCAATTTATCTAGATCAGAAGAAATAAGAAACGTTCCGTGATGAAAGGAAGCACTCTTCGTTTGCTTGAATGCTGAGCCTGAAATTTTTCTCTTATCAAGCCATAAATCATGTCGAGGGGAAATTTCAAGATGAATGTCGGCCCCTTGAAATGCACGCTGAATGAGTTCTACTCCACGACTCCGGTTAATCATCCCTTCGGGGTAAATAAAACTATAATTTAAATTCCCTTCATCATGAAAAACACAGCCTCCTCCACTTTGGCGCCTGACAAGCCAGATATCTTTTTCCACGAGATAGGGAAGATGACATTCAAGCCAAGGGTTCTGGAAACGGCCTAAAACAACACAGGGCCTATTTACATAAAAAAAGGCCATAGGCAGATCAGCTCCACCTCGAAGAAAATAGTCTTCCAAAGCAAGATTAATAAAGGGATTATTAAATGGTGAAACAAAGACCTTCATAAGACTTTAATATAGGCCCATTTCCATGAAAGAACAAATAGCGATCACTCCAAAGCTTCCCATCATAGGCCAGCTTGAACTTATTAGTTTAGATGGTGTGAGTTTAACACAAATTCGAGTAGTAAAAAAGCAGAGGTCAAAAGGAATGAGTCCATTTTATGAACAGTGCTACAGTGAATTTGAGGATTTTCTTTGTGCTCATACCAACATGATTTCAATACCAACGCATTTAAGCAATTTAACCCCTTTTCAAATTGCGGTGATGAATGAAATTAAGAAAATCCCCTTTGGGAAAACGAAATCCTATAAAGAAATTGCTCTAAGTCTTAATTCCAAGGCCTATCAGGCGATTGGATCAGCTTGTGGGAATAACCCCTTATTATTAATTTATCCTTGCCACAGAGTGGTAGGAGTAAATAATCTTGGAGGATTTGCCTACGGAATCGAAATGAAAAAGGAACTCCTTCTCAATGAAGGAGTTAGATTCAGCTCTTAGGTCTATCAATAAAGCAGGGATGACCAAAAAGACATTTCTCATTAATAGTTTTTGCCACAGATGGTGGAACCATCTTTTCCCAACCAGGTTCATTTTTAATAATCATCTGAAGCACTTTAGAGGAATAAATATGGAGAATATCTCGATTAGGATTTGCTA
The DNA here is from genome assembly GCA_947461145.1 of Bacteriovoracaceae bacterium. Lineage (GTDB taxonomy): Bacteria > Bdellovibrionota > Bacteriovoracia > Bacteriovoracales > Bacteriovoracaceae > Peredibacter. The sequence goes on along the minus strand of CANHJD010000038.1, from coordinate 19,687 downwards.
CATCTAGCACTTTATTATTTTCTTTAAGGTGGGAAAATACATGTTTAAAATTTTCCGGAACTTTTAAATTGGCAAGTGATTCCACATCACCTTTTTCTGACTTATAAGGATAGATATAAACCTTAACTCGATCTCTAAATAACTGGCCTAAGGCAGATAGAATACCACCCTCAACATTAGAATACTCAACATCTGTAAAGACTTGTTGAAAGTTATAAATACCCAAGACAAGACCAAGATTTGGAACATTCAAACCAGAAAAGTAATTCGCAAGCTTATAATACTGGGGATAATTGGTAATTAGAGTTTTCTGCCCAAGAGCGCAGAGAAGGTCTACTCGAGCAAGGAAATCTTCCTTCGTTACATCTCCAGCTTCTGCCTTGATTGTTGAAATTGTAATTTCAGAAACCGCAACGACATCAGATTCAGGCTTTTTAATATCATTGGCAAAATGGGAGAGGCCGGCCTTAATCATGTCAAAACTTACAAGCGTAGGTGGCCTAAAGGAGCCGCGAACAACGAGAACGTCTTTTTTATAAAGATGATCGGCAGGTAAAACAACGTGCCCTTGCTCATCAAACATTATAGCGTGAGTCATCCCCTGCTTAAGCAGATGAAGATTCATCAACCGGTTATCGACAGCCTCGAAAATTTTTCCTCCAAAGCGAATAAAATTTACTTCGAGACGAGACGTATCTAAATGATCCATTAAGGAATTAATAAATTTCTCAGTATCATTTTGAAGAAAAAAACAGGCATAAAGAAGATTCACACCAATAATGCCCAAGGCATCTTGCTGAAGAACATTTTGAGGATCAAGCATTCTCACGTGAATAACAACTTCGGAGACTTCACTTCCAGGAGTATGCTGAAAACGCACACCTAACCAACCATGGGCCTCATTGGTACGAGAAAAATTCAACGCTGCCACTGTATTAGAAAAGACAAAGAATTGGTGATCCTTGCCTCTCGTGTCCCCTAATCTTTCTTGTAATAATTGATACTCTCTATCTAGCATCTTAAGAAGGCGAGATTCACAGACATAACGACCAGAGTTTTCTTTCCCATAAATATGATCTGAGAAAGTCATGTCATAGGCAGAAATCGTTTTTGCGATAGAACCACTGGCCCCACCCGCCTGAAAAAAGTAACGTGCGACTTCCTGTCCGGCACCAATCTCAGCAAAAGTGCCATAAAAACGTTTCGCTAAGTTAATTTTAAGTGCTTTATGTCTCAGTGAAAGAGCTTCTAACATGGCCCAATACCTATCCTTAACAACTTGAATTTGCAGAATTACGAGTCAAGTGTAGTCCATTTAAGGAGTTTTGAGGATAAAAAAAACTCTATAGGAGCGTTAAAGGTCATAATTATAATAACAGGTCGCTCCGATAGGAGAATAGACCTGATAAAAAAGGAGGGATTATGAACTATCTAATTATGGGATCCACATTACTTTTTACGATATGGGCAGTCCTACGTGTACACGCACAGAGAAGAGCCTTTCAGCCGGTCAGAATCAAAAAATCATGATCCTATTGGGCCAAGTATTTTGATATAACCTCAAAAGTGTCTCGGGACGGCTTTGCCTCCATTATCTTATTCAAGGCAGCTTTCATTAATTGCTGTCTGTTTTTATCCAGTCTATTAATCAGCGAAAATGAGCTTGCAGCACGTGAAGCCACTTGTGGATTAAATGAATCAATCCATTGAATACGATCAGCTACAAAATCATAACCAGTTCCATCTTCTTTATGAAAAGCGACGAGATTATTTCGAGCAAATTGAACATAAAGCGCTCGCAAGTAGTTAGGCACGTCTTTGAGAAATAGAGGGTCACTTTGAAGTTTTTCAATATTCTTCAAGGCGACTTCTTTAGAGGAATAGCTAGCGATAGCACCAAACCATTTCAGCATGACAAGGGAGTCATGTTTCCACTTGTTATAGAAACCAACAATCGATTCATGATCAAGGGGGCTGCCCAGCATTACGTATTGAACCAGACCAAAGATCTCTTCAGTCATATTTGTTGCGTGCTTATAATGTAAGCGAAGTTTTTCTCTGCCCTGGTTAGACCCTGAAGCAACAAGAAAACTTAAGGTCTTATTTTTTAGAGCTCGTTCACCATAGGCCTTTGGTGATAGTTCAAATTTCTTATTGCCCGAGAGTTGATCGTGAATGTTTAATAATCTGTTTTGAAATGCAATTCCAAGCTTCTTCTGAAGATGCTGAATGACAAAATGAATAGCATCAAAATCCGGGGCTTCAAACTCCTGAGAAAGACTACTTTCAGATGGCAGATCAAGCAAATAAGACTTAAAAGAAAAATCAATCTTTTCATCCAAAAGAATACTTTCAAAAGCGGAAAGAAAATTTTCATCTAAATTCTCAGAAAGCTGACCAGAAGATTTATAAAGCGAGAGCTCGCTTTTAAAAATATGATCATAAACTTTTTGAGTGGCTTCATAACGGCAGTAAGGATCATTATCTAGGCGCATTAACTGATAGAGTTCGGACAATTCATACTTATATTCAACATGAACGGGTGAAGAAAATGTTCGGTTCAGTGAAAGGATTGGCTTCTCAGGTAAATTGAAAGAAAAAGTCTCTTTCATTTTTTTAAGGTCTAAAACTTGTTCTTGAATGTTTCCATTTGTTAGTATGAAAGCCATTTTGAAAGGCAAGTGTAATATATTTCCTTCCGTAACCTTGTGAGTGGTTGGAGGATATTTTTGCTCAACAGCGAGATTTAAGACCCCTTGATCGTAAGTTGAATCAATTTTTAGAGTTGGAGTTCCTGGGCGAGAGTACCAATTTTTAAATTGAGAAAGATCCATGCCAGAGGCCATCTCCATCGCTGAAACAAAATCTTCAGTTGTCACGGCCTTACCGTCAAAGAGCTCAAAATATTTATCCATGCCCTTTCTAAAGCTCTCCTTCCCTATCATGGTCTCAATCATTCGAATAACTTCAGCACCTTTCTCATATACAGTTCGGGTATAGAAATTATTGATTTCAATATAACTACTGGGACGAATTGGGTGACTTAATGGCCCAGCATCTTCAGCAAATTGACCTTCTTTTAAAAGCCTTACATCTTCTAATCGCTTAACCGCACGAGATAACATGTCAGATGAGAATTCCTGATCTCGATAAACAGTAAGCCCTTCTTTGAGCGTGAGTTGAAACCAATCCCTACAAGTTACGCGATTTCCAGTCCAGTTATGAAAATACTCATGCCCAATCACAGCCTCAATATTTTGAAAGTCATGATCTGTGGCACTTTTCTCGTCGGCCAAGGTATAAGTTGAATTGAAAATATTTAGACCTTTATTTTCCATGGCCCCCATATTAAATGAATCCACCGCAACGATCATATAAATGTCGAGATCATACTCAAGCCCAAAGACATCCTCATCCCATTTCATGGCTTTTTTTAATGATTCCATTGCATGAGAAGTTTTCTTCAAATTGCCTTTATCAACATATATTTCAAGATCAATTTTTCGATTTTTAAAAGTGGTAAATGTATCTCTGGCAACATCAAAATCACCGGAGACCATTGCGAATAAATAACTAGGTTTTCTAAATGGATCTTCCCATTCGACAAAATGACGTCCATCTGGAAGGTCTCCAGATGAAATCCTATTTCCATTTGAGAGAAGAAATGGAAATCTTTTTTTCTCCGAAGACATTCGAGTTTTAAATTTCGCCATCACATCAGGTCGGTCAATGAAATAGGTAATTTTCCTGAAACCTTCTGGCTCACATTGAGTGCAGAATTGATCTCCGGATTGGTAAAATCCTTCACAGGCCTTGTTGTTTGCAGGATCGATCTCATTTTCAATCTGGATTTCAAATTCATCTTGAACAACATTAAGAATAACTAATTTATCAGAAGAAAGTTGATAGCGGTCAGTCGATAATTCAACACCATTTAGTTTGATCGATTTTAAAGTCATATTCTCCCCATTTAATTCTAAATGAGAAGTTTTACCCTTTTGCTCTTGTGACTTTTGAATCTTCAAAACCGAATGAACATATGTTTTTTGATCATAAATATCTACTTGAAGATTTATTGAATCGATAAGAAATGCCGAAGGTTTATAATCTTTTAAATAAATTGTTTTTGGCTGATTCATTATTGTACCTCTATAGAGACTTCATATCCGGTGTGGGAGCGAACATTAAACACACCCGATTTAAATATTAAATACTGCCCCTTAATGCCCATAAGTGTTGAATCTATCTCTGGGGTCTTATCTAGACCAATTGAGGAAACTTTCTCCGGGTAGGCGTTAACTGGATAGGTGAATTTATATTCCTGACCATCTAGTACCTTGTATTCATAATTTTTTATTTCATACTCCACTTCCTTAAGAAGCTTCTCTTTCCAAAAAATAAGATCCACCTCTGCGGCATCACCTTTGAGCATTTTACGCCAGTCCGTTTTGTCAGCGATGTGCTGTTTAAACACAACCTCAATCAAACCAGAGGTAAGGCGATTTTTTACTTCTAAAATGGGCAAGGCCTGAGTGGCACCCTGGTCAATCCATCTAAAAGGAACTTGCGAGAGTCTTGTAATACCGACCTTGAGACCTGATGAATTTGCCAAATAAACAACATGAGGCCTCATACAGTGCTCTTCACCCCAGGAAGGTTCTCGACAAGTTCCTTTATCATAGTGGCATGTCTCAGGCTTCATGATGCAAAGATCGCATTCGGCAAGTTTGATGGAGCAAGGAAAGCAATGGCCTTGCGCATAGGATTTTTTTGTTTTCTTGCCGCAATGGGTACAATTGATATTTCCAGAATAAGTTAATTTAATTTCCTTCCCTACCAGAGCATTAAGATCAACTTTATCGTTTCCGAGTTCGAGACCGTACTTAACGGATAAGTCTTTGGAAGAAAACATTTTAGAAAGAGTGCCGGTGTATTTCATGGTGGAATTATCCTAAATATTGCCGCATCTGTCTTAGAAAATTCTGCCTTGATTGATTAAAGTTCAATGTCATTTAGAATAAAGGTGATAGAAATTTTCGAGTATGTTTTTACAAGGATGGATTATGAGAAAATATTTAATTAAACTAAAATTATTATTCCTCATGTTGACACTTGTGTTTGCCACTAGCTGTAACAATCAGCCAAAATTACCAGAGATCCCAGGAATTAAAGGCCCTTTATTCAATTTAAGTAATGGGCAAGTTATCCTAACGGTTAAACTGCTTAAGGCCAATATAAGTATTGGGACAAAACTGCCAATTCCAAAAACGAACAACTCTTTTGTAGAAGTCGCCCCAAACGTTGAAGATGGTGGCTCAATGATCGTTTTTTACTTAGACGTAGAGGATTTAAAAACTCTTGATATCGGTATCGGTGAGGGCAATACCCTACCAGACGGGAGACCAATCCCTGGGATTCCAGGCGGAACTCTTGAGGGTTCTCTACGTGCGGATACTGAACTTATGGATCTATCATTTTATTTTCATAAAAAGCTTTTTGGTTTCTTCATTCCTCTTGGATGGGACACAAATGGCCTAGGCGGTTACTGGAACGTCATGATTGATAATAAAAACATCGGTATGCTTGGAGCAGTTGCATCCGATGGCCAGGGGCATGGTGCTGGGTTGCTATTTTTCTTAAGACTTGAGCAATTAAAGAATAAAAGACTTCAAAAAATGATCCGCCTCTCAAAACAAAACCCCCATCTAATTTTCTAGATTTCAATATCTTAGGGAGCTTAGGCTCCCTTTTTTTTTACCAATTTCTGTAAATTTTTCTAGCTAGGTCGTTTTTTTCCCCGCAGAAGACTTGCGCCATCCATAATCTGGACTATGAAACAAAAAGTCCACATAACCTGCTTGTCCTTAATGTTTGCCCTATGCCTCATATCCTGTGGCAAAAAAGCACAAGAGCTGGACAATAACCAAACAGGAAAAGAATCAAGCAGTACCCAAACAAATCTAGAAGAAGAGACACATAAAGATCTTTATGAGGCCATCAAGCATGATAATTTGATTGGGCTCAAAAAATTATTAGAGCTAAAATCTCAAGTGGATCTAAATAAATTACTAGAAGATGGTGAAACTCTTCTGACTGCAGCAGTGACTTATAATCGATTTCAAATGATCGAGATTCTATTCGAAAATAATGCCAGTCTTTTCAGGGGAAATTCAAAAAAACAAAACCCCTTAATGGTTGCCGCAAAATTAGGATATGGTGATATCGTTCGTCTTCTAATAACTCTTGGATCTAAAAATAACTATAAAGATATAGATGGTAATACGGCGCTGCACTTGGCGGTATTAAATAAATACGAGGATATTGCGCTTTACTTGATTAATGGAGAGGCAAATATCGACATCACAAATAATGAAAATCTCACCGCACTTAAAATTGCAGAATCTCTCAATCTTTCCAAAGTCGTTTCGTTGCTTAGAAGTCTGACCCAGTTCAATGTTGGTTTACCAGATAGAGTGACTGTTAAAAACCTTGTTACACTTGGTGATTTAGAAACATTAAATCAACTTTTTACTAGATATCCTAGTCTCATACATGAATATAAAGATTTAAATTTTTTTAGTCTCATCATCAAATCCCATGGCCACGATAAAGCATTAAGCATGCTTCATCTTCTTTTAGGTTATGGTGGAGACTTAAATGGCCCGGCAGGTGCTGAAACAACCCCTCTCATTGAGGCGATTAAAAGAAATTACGAAGACTTCGTGATCCTCATGCTTAAAGAAAATGTTAACCCTAATGGATTAGATGCTGAAAATAAGTCTCCTTTAATCTGGTCAATAGAGGCCAATTTCCCCTCAATGGCCAAAATGCTGATTGATAAAAATGCGATGGAAAAATATTCTTTTGACCTTAATGGTAGAAGGAAAACAATGAAGGCCTGTGATGTGGCCAGAGAAGTAAAAAAACGAGTGACTTCAACTGAAGATAAAAAATCCAACGAGGATATTATGGATCTTCTAGGTTGTGGGCTTCGCTGGCTTTTCTAAACGAAAAACTGGAATGAGTAAAAGAAGCCCAGGAATTGCTACCAAAGTACAAACCACAAAGAACATTTCCCAGCCCATTTCTTTTGCCATCCAGCCAGTTGGGGCGGAGATTATAGTTCGTGGTGCTGACATAAGTGCACTGAGTAGTGCATATTGAAACGCTGTAAATTGCTTATTAGTCATGGAAGCCATGTAGGCAGCATAAGCCGCAGTCCCCATCCCAGAAGCCAGATTCTCAAAGGCTATAACAAAAGCAAGAGAGCTTAACTGATGTGGGAGTGAAGGAAGAATCGAAAAGCCTAAAGTGGAAATTGCTTGAAGAATTCCAAAAAACACAAGTGACCACTTCATATTCATACGAAGCATCATCACACCACCTATAAGCCCTCCCACAATTGTCGCAATCATCCCAAAGGTCTTGGCCACAGTGGCGATATCCGTTTTTGTATAACCAATATTTAATATAAAAGGTGTCGTCATGTTCGACGCCATCGTATCGCCCACCTTATACAACAGAATAAAAGATAAAATGACCCAAGCGCCACGACGAGTAAAAAAATCTTTTAAAGGCAGGATGATGGCATCAATTAAACGAGCGGGTGCTTTGATTTCTTGGGTTTCTTTAGGAGCGATGAAAGAAAATATAATCGCAGGCACCATTAGTAGTGCCATTAATTGGTAAACATCTTTCCAAGGACCTTGATCGGCCAAATATAGCGCAAATGCACCCGAAACAAGCATTGCCAGACGGTATCCGTTTACATAAACAGAAGAGCCAAGACCAAGCTCCTCCTCTGGCAAGATCTCTCTACGGTAAGCATCAAGAACAATATCCTGAGAGGCAGAGAAAAAAGAGATCAAAAAGGCACAACCCAGAAATGACCAAAGATTTAACTGGGGATTGGTTAATGACAGGGCAAATATACTCAAGGCCGTCAGCGCCTGGAATAATACCATCCAACCGCGTCTTCGCCCAAGGAAAGGAATTTGATAACGATCTAAAAGTGGCGCCCAAAGAAATTTAAAACTATAAGGAATCCCTATAAAAGAAACGACTCCGATGGCCGTAAGATCAATTTTCTGATCAGTCATCCATGCTTGTAATGTGGAGCCAGTGAGCAGAAGTGGCAGACCAGCCGAATATCCCATGAGGAGCATAATGAGCATTCGGTAACTGAATATTTTTTTAAAAGTCTGCATTAATTCCTAGAGAAAAGTTTGTTCATTATAGTGGAAGGCATTTTTACTTAAAATATTAGAAATTTCTTTCTTCTGAGATTTTCCATTAGAAAATTTAATGTCCTTGATCACCTCACCCAAGGCGCGAGCAAGCAGTGGCGGAACAGCATTACCAATCTGGCGAAAGATAGCCGTTTGTGAACCACAAAATTTAAAATCATTTGGAAAGCTTTGGCAGGCAGCTGCCTCTCTTGGAGTTAAGTATCTCGCCTCAGTAGGGTGATAATAGCTTGTTCTAGCAGTTAAAATTGTTGGTGAAGGACCATTTAAAGGGAGTCTCTGTAAGCGAGTTTGGCGAAAACGATTTTCACGCAGCTTTTTCCAATCAACTCCAAACCAAAGTTTTTTTGGAAGAAAATCTTTTTCATCCTCTTGATAACGTATGCCACGACCAGAGGGAATAAATTTAAGTCTCTCTCTATCTATGGAATTCTTTACTTGGGCAAGCTCTGTATCGTGATTGTAAACACGTCCGTCTGAAGCTTTCAAATTTTTAAAAACATCTTTTACAGTGACTACTTTTTTTGAAGCACGAAGACCATGGGAAGCCTCTGGGAAATAGCACTCCCCTCCTTTGACTCCCATAATAATAGTTCTTCTTCTTTTTTCAGGAACACCGAATTCCTCTGCTGATAAAACCCTGGCGTCCATGTTGTAGCCAAGTTTTTCAAAGTATTGAAAAATTTTAATGAGGATTGCCTGATTTTTTTTTGCCACAAGACCAGTGACATTCTCAAAAAGAATAATTTTTGGCTTAGTAACTTTAACGATTCTCACAAATTCACGAAACAGTTGATTACGATCGTCTTCAACTTCACCACGTCCTACAGTTGAAAATCCCTGACAAGGGGGACCACCGACAACCATATCTACCTTTTGACCTTTGAGAAGCTCCATCAACTTCTTTTCTTTGAGTTGCTTAATATCCCCAAGGTAAACAGCGGCTTCATGGTGATTTGCAGCAAAGCTCTGAATAGCTTCCTTGTTTGCATCAACACCCAAAAGGCAGCGATGACCAGACATTTCGAGGCCACAAGATAGACCACCACAGCCACTAAAAAGATCAATAAAAGTCAGTGATTTATTTTTTTTCATAGCCTCTCATTCAAAAAATACGTGTTCATTTATGAGTGTAAATTCTTGACCAAACAGTGTCTATAGATTTTCAAACATTAGAGACATATAGCATTCAATTGTTTGGCATATAAAACATAAAAAAGATTTTTTTTCACTCTCAAATTCTAAAAAAATATGTGATAAAATCCGTAAATATAAAAAGAGTTTTTCTAAATAATTTAACTAACAAAAGGCTAAATCATGAAAAGACGCGATTTCCTAAAAAGTACTCTACTTTTTGCTGCTGTTTCTACTGTTGTAGGAAAAGCTTCTGGTCTCTTTAACAATGCAATTGCAGCAAGCATTTTCGTTGCTGACGGCAAACTAGGTTATAAAAAAGTTTCACCACAAGTAAAAAACGGCAAGCAATGTAGCACTTGTAAACACTACAAGGCTAATGCCGAAGCTGGTAAAGATGCTGGTGAATGTGTTCTTCCTGCAATGAAAAACGCCATGAAGTCTCCGGCCAATCCTTACGTTCTTAACGCGGCGTACTGTAATATGTGGGCTAAAAAAGCTTAATTAACTGATTATCTTTAAAAAAAATTAGTTTAGGCCCTCTTTTTGAGGGCCTTTTTTTATATAAAAACTCCCCTCAATAGTACTTTATTAAAAATGTCAGACTATTTTAGTTTGCATCTTTTTGCACTTCTGAAATAAAGAGCCCACGAAAGTTATATCCCTGTGAGGAGCTCTCTAAATGAAAAAAATCTGCGTACTTGGCCTTTTAATCATCGCAACAAAGCCCGCTATCTCTGGGGTTAATGTTGTTTATGGAAATGATGACAGAAAAGATATTTTTGAGACTTCTAATGCAACACATCTCAAATTAGCAAAGTCCACTGCTGGAATGATACACAAAGCAATGTTCACCAAGGGCAGAGCAGATGGTTCTTTCGATTTAAAAAATACTCAAACTCTTGAAAGAGCTGAAAATATTTGTACTTCTGAAAGATTTATTGATCAACCACTTGCCCCTACTTGCTCAGGCTTCTTGGTTGGACCAGATACTCTAATTACAGCTGGACACTGCTATAAAAGTTTCCATACCCCTCAAAAGGTGTGCAACGATTTTGCCTGGGTTTTTGATTATGATATGAAATCAGCTTCGCATGATCCGACTAAAAATTTGACAATAAATAATATTTACAACTGTGTTAGCGTTTCTTTTGCCCAACTTGATGATCAATATGACTTTTCAATCATAAAGTTAGATCGCAAAGTTGTTGGACGCCAGCCTCTTAAATATAGAACTTCAGGGAAAATTTCCAATACTGATCCTCTGGTAGTTATTGGTCACCCATCTGGTCTTCCAACAAAAATTTCTGCTAATGGAAGAGTAACTTATAACTATGAAACAACTCGTTTCTCAACAAACCTTGATACATTCCACGGCAACTCTGGATCCGCAGTGTTTAATTCTACTACTGGCCAGGTTGAAGGAATTCTTATCATGGGGAAAAATGACTATCGTCCTAGCATTTTCTCTCTCCCTGATAGCTGTAAAGTAGTAAATAAATGCACTGATGCAGGTCAAAATTGTACGGCCGGTGCTGAAGCTGGTCCAATTCAATACGGAGAAGTTGTTTTAAGAATAGAAAAAATTGCTAGTCTTATTTCAAAAGCTCTTGCAACAAAGTAGTCGCTTTCTCAAAGGGAAGCTCCACCAGAAGATCTTTCTGACGGGAGCTCTCCCCACGAATCAAAAATATTTTACTCTTAGAAATCTTTAATAAATCAGAAAAAAACTCAATCAGCGCAATGTTGGCCTCTCCATCTCTGGGAGGAGACTTAATTTTTATCTTAAGTCGATCTCCATGAAGCCCGGAGAGTTCTGTTCGTGAAGCTCCAGGCTGAATATGTAAAAGAAGAACAGTTCCATTAGGATGATTTTTTAGCCATGATTCCATCCATTAATTTCTTTCATTTGCAAAAAGTGAATACATTGCTGGAACAACAATCAACGTCAGGACAGTTGAAACAAGTGATCCACCGATAATAGCAATCGCCATAGGCCTTAAAGATTCTGAGCCAGGACCTAGCGACAAGGCAAGTGGAACTGCCCCGGCAACTGTCGAGAAAGTTGTCATTAGGATTGGACGCAATCTTTTAGGACAAGCATCTCTGAGCGCGTCCTTGACCTTGAGGCCTTCGTTTCTTCTCTGATTAGTAAAATCCACTAACAAGATTGAATTTTTCTTCACAATACCCATGAGGAGGATAAGTCCAATCATGGAGTACATATTAATGGTTTGCCCGGCCATCCAGAGTCCGAGAAACGCTCCAGAGAAACTGAAGGGAAGTGCCATGAGAACAGTGACAGGATCAATGAAACTATTAAATTGAGCTCCTAAGATCATGTAGGCAATAATCACTCCGAGAATAAGAGCAAAAATTAAGCTTTGAAATGTTTCTTTGAAACTCTCTGAAGATCCTGACTCAACTAAATTGTAGCCAGAGGGAAGATGCTTTTTAGCAATTTTTCTAACCTGTTCCAAGGCCTCCCCTTGAGATTTTCCGGCCGTGACCCCTGAGAAAATAGTGATTGCACGTTGTCTTTGACGACGACTGATCGTTTGAACACCTGGAAGCTCTTTAACCGTTACGACATCAAGAAGCTTAATTAACTCTCCGCGAGTATTTCGAACGTAAATTTTCTTTAGGTCTTCTAACCGGTCTTTAGAAGTGTGATACATTTTTAAACGAATGTCGTTTCTATGTCCTTCTTTGGAATATTTACCTACAACAACTCCACCAATGAGAGAATTAATTGTTGTTCCAATTTCTTGAACACTGACCCCAAAGCGTTTAGCTTTCTCACGTTCAGGATAAATTTTAATTTCCAAAACTGATTCTTTGTAATCAGTATCAATATCAGTATAAATACCAGAAGTTTTCATCTCCTCCATTGTACTTTTTGCCGCCTTAATAAGAGTGGACCAGTCGCCACCAGTCAAAGTGAATTCAACTGGAAAGCCACGTCCTGAAGCCGTAAATCCACCTTGAGAAGTATCTTGGACAAAGACCATGCCTTTTTTAAAATTCTGCTTAAAATAATTTCTGTAATCCTCTAGTAACTCTGCTTGTTTTTTTGGTCTTCCTAGCTTTTCGTCAGCAGGTCGTTTTTTTGGAGGAAGTAGAGTAACAAACATGTTTGCCACATTTGACTCACTTCCCCCCATTCCACCAAAGCCACCAATAGAAACGAAATATCTTTTGATTTCTTTTCTTGAATCAAAATATTTTTCAATTTCCTTTGTCGCCTCATCCGTAAAGGCAAGGGATGAGCCATCTTTTGTTTTTAATCTCACCATAAAAGATGAAACATCCTGAGCAGGGACAAATTCTTTTGGAATTATTTTAACCAAAGCAAAGGTTCCGCCAAAAAAGACCAAGGAGATAAGAATCACTTTCCAGCGATGGGACAATGTCCAAACGAGAATATTCTCATAGCCCTGAACTAACTTCTCAAAAAGTCCATCAACATAAAGCCCCAACTTTGAACGAGTGGATGACTCATCTATAAACTTTGAGGTTCTCATTGGAGTTAAGGTTATGGCTTCAATATAGGAAAGCCCCACTGCTACGGAAATGGTGATCCCAAATTGAAAAAAATATTTTCCAATGAGACCTTCCATCATAGCAACTGGTAAAAAGATCGCCATGATGGCAACGGTAGCTGCAAGAGCTGCAAAAGTGATTTCATTTGCCCCATCAAGTGAAGCTTTAACCTTATCCTTGCCCTCCTCATGGTGCCTGTAAATATTCTCCAAAACCATGATGGCATCATCGACCACAATACCTATCGAGAGCGAGAGTCCCAATAGAGTAAAAGTATTAAGAGTAAATCCCATGTAATTTAAAATCACAAAGGCACCCAGAATTGAGGTAGGGATGGCAAGAATTACGTTAATCGTAGCGGCAAAAGAACCCAAGAATAACCAACAAACTATGGCCGTTAATACCGCCGACATGATCATCGTAAAAGAAAGCTCGTGAATGGACTCTTCTATGAATGTGGTTGAGTCGAAATTAATTCCGATTTTAACACCTTCTGGTAGCTGCTTATTCAACTCATCAATTTTTTTCTTGATTCCTTGGGCCACTTCTACAGAGTTTGAACCACGCTGCTTTCTCACCCCAAGACCGACGGCCGTTTTCCCCATCGCTCGGGAAATTCTTCTTACGTCTGCCAGGCCCTCTTCAACTTGAACAACATCACCCAAAAAAAGAGGAACGTAATTTGGGGTTCCTCCCCTTCTGATAATAGGAATTTTATTAAACTCCTCCACTGAGGTCGCCTCACCTAAAGTCCTGACATTTCTCTCTTTAAGTGGATCTTCTATGTAGCCTGACGGAGCTTCTCTGTGCTCAGACTGAATGGCCGAAACAATATCAGTGACAGAAAGTTGAAACTGATTGAGCTTAGAATTATCAACCCATACTCTCAGATTTGGCTCCACATACCCACCAAGGAATACGTCGGCAACGCCAGAAACTGTTTGAAAGCGATCTTTTAAATTATCTCTCACATAGGTCATCAAATCTTTTGGTGCCATTGATTCAGATGTCACCGCAAGCCACATGATGGGTCTGTCGTCAGGATTTACTTTTGAAATGATAGGTGGGTCGATTTCACTTGGTAAAAAACGCTGTGCCTGATTAATACGCGCCTGTACTTCTGAGACAGCAACATCAATATCTTTACCTAAATTAAATTCTACAGATACATTCGCAGACCCCATTCTGGCCTGAGAGGAGATGCTCTTAACACCTTCAACGGATAAGATGGCCGATTCAATAGGGTCAATTACATCTAGTTCCATCACCTCGGGAGCTGCTCCCTCATAAGTAACGGAAACGTTCACCATTGGAAAATCAACATCTGGCAATTGGGAAACACCCATCTTTCGCATGGATAGATAACCAAAAATTATCATCGCCGCCATTAACATCCAGGCAAAGACAGGTTTTCTAATTGATAAATCTGATAAACTCATGGCAATTCTCCGGCCGCAGCTCCAAGGGACTTAAAGTTCATATGGGCCATTGTTAAAAGAGAATCATAGGAACGCTTAGTTTGGATAAAACTATTTAATGACTGCAACACATCAAGATTTGTCACAAGTCCAAACTGATAATCTTTTTTATTCAACTTATAGGCCTCTTCACTTTTTTTAAGGGCCTGCTCCAGCGTCTTCAACTGCTCTTGCAACTGTAGATAGTTTTGATAAAGAATACTCATCTCGCGCTGTGCGACTCTAACAGATTCGTGTGCCGTCAATTCTGCAATCGCCTTCGAGGCAACAGCTTCACGAATGGATGACTGCACGCCCCCTCCTTGAAAAAAAGGAATGGAGAGAACAATACCAGCATCCCACTCCGACGTCGCAAGGATACCAGTTCGGTCAACATAGTAGTTACCTACAAGATCCAATGAGGGATAATGTCCACCTTTAGAAACATTCACTTGATAGTCCGCAACTTTGATCTGCTGCCTAGCTGCAAGAATGTCCGGTCGCTGCTTTAGTTGATGAAGAAAGCTTTCTAGTTTTTTATCTAGCTTTGGAATGTCCCCTAGTTCTGGTATGTCTTCAGGCCCTAATAAAGTGAGAAATTCAAAATTCTTCTCTATCTGACGTAACTCCATAACACCTTGCTGATACTGTGACTCGGCGGTATGAAGTTGAGCTTCGGCTTCAACGAGTTCTCCCTTTCGAGAACGTCCAATTTGAGCTCGAGAGCGAATCTCACTCAATCGCTCCTTACTAAAAGTAAGGAGACTAGACAGATTTTTTACATCTGTTTGAGCAATTTTCAGGTTATAAAAAGAATCTATAACCATTTGGTAAAGATTAAGAGCAGTGGAGTCTTTTTGAAATTTTGCTAAAAGAATATTTTCGCTGGCCATCTTGAGAGCACTGTAGGCACCTCCACGAATAAGAGGTTGCGTCAGCCTGACACCGACTGAATATTGTTTAGTTAAAGTAAATGCACTAAATC
This sequence comes from Bacteriovoracaceae bacterium, assembly GCA_947461145.1. GTDB lineage: Bacteria > Bdellovibrionota > Bacteriovoracia > Bacteriovoracales > Bacteriovoracaceae > Peredibacter. Next base: position 4,322 of record CANHJD010000038.1, on the reverse strand, counting down.
CAGCAGTCGCTGGTGGGTCAATTCTCGTATAGTTGGCAAAACCATTGACCGTGGGGAGGAGGGCCGCCTTAGCGCGGGTTTTCTGCTCCTCTCTTTGATCAATTCCCTGCTCCGCCCGCTTGAGGGACTCCATATTTTTTTGGGCCCCATGCCAAGCATCTTTTAATGTAACGGCCTGAGCTGAAAAACATAACTGAATCCATAAAAGAAAAAACAAACGCATTTTTATTCCCATATATTACTTGTCTTGGAATGTCGGCCTACTAAGTATAGTGGAGTGAATTGTTCAATGTCTAGCTTTCTGGGAGAGGTAAATGAGCAGAAGTGAGAGACAATGTAAGGTGCAATTTATCTGTCTTCCTCTACAGTTTATCTATACACATTTCTCAAGGAGGAGATATGAAAAAATTAGCACTCATGGCGACTATGGGTCTTTCGTTTCAAGCCTTTTCGGCCATCGATACAACCTACTTCACATCACTGGATGTAAAATCAGTTCACGATCAAGAAGTTCAGAATGAGAAGAAAGGCGTAGCTCCTCGCTTTGCAGTTCCTCATGTTGTTTCAATCAATCCTATGAAATCGCAAAATTGGGAAAAATCTTCTCAAGGCTATACTTGGTCTCACAGAGTCACTGCTCCTAATGCAGTTTCGCTTAACTTTGGATTTACTCAATTTAGCCTCCCTGAAGGCGCAGAGTTAAACATTTATTCATCAGATCGTTCTCAGTTTATCCGCACTTTTACTGCTGCAGATAACAATGTGAACGGCCAACTTTGGACACCGGTCATCATGTCTGATGACGTAACAATCGAATTAACAGTTCCGGCCGATGTTGTTGGTGATGTTAAACTTGAGCTTGGACAAATTGGCCAGGGCTTCAGAACTTTCGCTCAATCTACAATGAAGTCTGGCTCTTGTAATATTGATGTTGCCTGTACTGAATCAAAAGGCTGGGAAAAAGAAGTAAACGCAGTTGGTGTTATCTCTACTGGTGGTTCAACTTTCTGTACTGGCTTTATGGTTAACAATACAAAAAATGATAAAACTCCTTATTTCATGACTGCTGCTCACTGCGGAATTTCTGCTTCTGCAGCTCCAAGCCTTGTTGTTTATTGGAACTACCAAACTTCAAAATGTCGTGGCGCTCGTGATGGTAAAATGACTGATTTCCAATCTGGTTCTGTTCATTTGGCAACAAACTCGCGCTCTGACTCTACTCTTGTTAAGTTAAATTCTCAGCCTAGAGCTGAGTGGAATGTTAACTTTGCTGGTTGGGATGCAACAACAGCTGTTGGCTCAAGTGCTGTTGGTATTCACCACCCAAATGTTGATGAAAAATCAATTTCATTTGAAAATGATCCTACAGAATTAGCTTCATACGGTGGGGAAGAGTCTCCAGGGGACTCAACTCACGTGAGAATTGTTGACTGGGACAAAGGAACAACTGAGCCAGGATCTTCAGGCTCTCCACTTTTTGATGCTAATCACCGTGTGATCGGGCAACTCCATGGCGGTGGTGCAGCTTGTGGGAATAATCTTTCAGATTACTACGGCCGCTTCCATACATCTTATAAAGAAGCTAACTTCAAAAAATGGCTTGATAATGCTGGAACAGGTTCACTAACTGTTGACACAATCTAAGTACGATCCAAAAGCCTCGCTTCGGCGGGGCTTTTTTTTTACTTTTTTAAGCCTTCTTGGCAAGAGTGTCTTTGATGAGATTGACGATTTCGAACTGAATCTCTTTGTTGTCATCAAGCTCGGTGTGATCATAGGGAGAAAGAATGTTTTTGACACTGGTCATTTCATGTCTGCGGGCGACATGTGGTCCATCGTTGAGAAGAATGTTACTCTCCCCAAAAACATTAAGATGATTCTTTACGTTTTGAGGAATGATGTCATTATCGGCACCAACAGAATCTATGGTAATGAGTAAATCAACTTTTCTAAATTGGTGCTCCAAGGAATCAAGCTCCTCGACTACTTCATGAGCAGTATCTCCACCAAAGCTATGGCCAACTAAAATCACTGGCTGCTTCTCATCAACTTTCTTTATATACTCAATGATTTTATCTTTCTGATCCCAACCATAAATTCTTGATCCCTCTACAGCTTCGGCCATTCTTCCAACACCTGCATAACCTGTTTCGGAGGTTGATGGTGAACTAAAGACATCCAGCCCTTTTATGAAAATGATCGCCGGTTTTTTTGGGTTAAAACTTTTTTCGGGTAAATCAGGAATCTCTGAAGGCTTTTTTATTTTTGGTTTTTCAGAAACATTCGACTCAGGAAGTTTAGGCTTTGGGATATCTACTGACGGAAGGCTTGGTGTTGGTAACGATGGCGTTGGCAGACCTGGGGACGAACCTGATAGATCTACTTTATAGTCTGGCTGGGGAGAATTTTTTAACAATTTCGGATCGATGAATTTAGGATCAGTTTTTGAACCGGCCACGGCCTTGGCCTGATTGGCGCGATTCTGAGACTGTAATAGTGATCCATAAGTAGTGACATCAGTTTTCACAATTTGATTTTAAACTAGTGTGCTAAAAAAATCAGCTAAGGGCAAAAAAGCCCTATCTGATAATCCTTGTCGGGATATCGCCTTAGATGGCATGATTTTAACTAAGTTTATAACTCGTTAAAAAGGTCTGACATGGGTCTTCCTCTCATTGCCATTTTATTTTTAGGTTTTATTACCCTGGGCTATTTTCTTTATGGCTCTTGGGTGGCCCGTCAATTTGAGCTGAATCCAACGACCCCCACACCTGCACATACTCATCGAGATGACATTGATTACGTACCTACGAATCCATTTTACCTTTTTGCCCAGCATTTTTCTGCCATTGCGGCCGCAGGCCCTATTGCCGGACCTATTGTGGCCTGTCAGCAGTTTGGCTGGCTTCCCTCTTTAATTTGGATCAGCCTTGGTGTTGTGTTGATTGGTGCTGTCCACGATTTCTCTTCTCTTACATGCTCTGTGAAACATGGGGCCCATTCAATTGCTGATATTACCAAAGAACAACTTGGGACTAAGGCCGGCAAAGCGATGATGATTTTCATTTGGATGGCGCTCATTTATATCATCGTTGCCTTTGCAGATATCACTGCCTCGAGTTTTGTATCTGGACCGGAAGAATTGAAGGATCTTAATTTAAATTTCCATCCAGGTGGAGCGGTTGCTTGGGCCTCCATTAGTTATCTTTTTCTTTCGATTCTTTTAGGGTTGGTTGAAAAATATCTAAAAACTCCGCTCTGGCTTAATACACTCATTTTTGTACCAGCCACATTTGCAGTGTGCTGGGCCGGAACTTATTTTTCGCACTGGTTTCAAATGGATCAAGTCTCATGGGCCCTTTTAATTTGTGCTTATTGTGGAATTGCCTCTCTCATTCCAGTCTGGGCCCTGCTACAACCTCGAGGATATCTTGGTGGCTATGTGCTCTACTCTGTTTTATTCCTAGGAATTGTAGGCCTCTTCTTCAGTGAAAGAACAATTCAACAACCGGCATTCACGGGCTTCCATTTTGATAAAATGACGGGTTCACTTTTCCCATTTCTTTTCGTCACCATTGCATGTGGGGCCTGTTCAGGCTTTCATGGACTCGTCTGCTCTGGCACAACTTCAAAACAAATCGATAAAGAATCACATCTACACCCAGTAGGCTACGGAGCGATGCTTGCTGAGGGTTTTGTCGCTCTTATTAGTTTAGGAATTATTATGATGATGGCACCCTCTGAAGTAACAGGTCTCAAGCCTGGAACCATATATGGAAGAGGGATTGGCGAGTTTCTCACAATAATTATTGGTAAACAGAACTTACCGTTTGCCATGACTTTTGGGGCCATGGCCTTTTCTACATTTGTCTTTGACACATTGGATGTTTCAACAAGACTAGGCCGCTATCTTGTCGAGGAGCTTACTGGGCTTTCAGGAAAAATAGGCGCAATTCTTGGCACGATACTGACTATATTACCTGCTGCACTTATTCTTATGAATACAAGTGCTGGGATGTGGGCGCAATTCTGGACTCTTTTTGGCGCTGCTAATCAGCTTCTTGCGGCCCTGACACTTCTGGTGATCTCTGTTTGGCTGTATCAAAACAAGAAGCGGATTGCCTTCACTCTGATTCCGATGATGTTTGTTCTTATCACGACTCTTGTTGCCCTTATTCAGCTTTCTCGAGGCAATTGGGAAAAATCTCAGGGGATGGATATATCACTTTTTAATTCAATTATGGCACTGGGACTTATTGGTCTAGCAACTTATCTAATTTTTGTCGCCATCATAACTGTGAGGAAAAAGAATTAGGTGAGTC
>CANHJD010000037.1 GCA_947461145.1 Bacteriovoracaceae bacterium | reverse complement strand
GCAAAGAAGAGATAGCAAACTTTGCGAGAAACCAAGGAAGGTGACATGCAGATGAATTTATTCAACTACACGACTCTCTCAACACGGTTGGAAAAATCCACCAGAACACTTTTTGTCACTCTTAACAGACCTGACTGGAATAATTCATTCCGCCTTGAAATGCTCTTTGAACTTGAATCCCTCCTTGCTTGGTGTACGACAAGAATTGAAATCAACACCATCTTTATTGACTCCTGCACCTCATCTTTTTCAACAGGCCTTGACTTAGATACCTTAAACACAATGTCTGCGAATCAGTTGGATAAAATTAATACTAAATTGCAGAAAATTATCTTTGCAATGATGCAACTTCCACAAACCATCGTGATAGATCTTGGCCAAGGTTGTGAAACCCTGGCTTCAGAGTTTGCCCTCGGTGCAGATATACGTATTGCTTCTAATGAGGCGAAGGTATCGTTTAACCATTGTCATTATGGTCTCGTTCCCGCTGCTGGTGGCATGAGCATGCTTTCAACTCTAGTCTCACCAACATTTGCCAGAAGTTGGATTCTTTCTGGCCAACCTATCGCAAGAGAAATTCTCACTCAGTCAGGTTTTTTATCTGAGAGCTATGATGATGAGAACAGAAATGAAACCATTTCCAAAATACTCACGAAAATTTTTCAATTGGCCCCCGTTCAACGTATCCAAGCCAAACTTGGACTTTTTGAATCCTTAAGAAACCAATTTGAGAATGGTATCGTTATGGATAGAAAAATTGCCAAAGCGTCGATGGTTTCTGAAGATTGGAGATCAAAAAAGCCAGAGGCAAAAGATTTCAATTTCATGCCGGCGAAATCGATGTCGTACTCTGTAAAATTATCTCTTATAAAGACCGAAGAAAATAGACCAACTGAACATTGAAAAATTCAGGGAGCAGCAAGCTCTCTGAATTCGTTTTGTGAGAAAATTTCTCCTAATGAAGACTGGGATAACTTATCGCTGTATCCTAGAATAAATCCTCCTCCACCAGCCCCGCAAAGCTTAAGGACATAGTTCCCTGTCTCAAGACCTTGGGACCATAGCCCTCTCATTTGAGTTGGAATCATTTCAGGGAAGTACTCCCACTGGAATTTTGAAATTAGCCAAAGATGGTGAAAGAGATTGGATCTATCATTATCAATTAATGCTCTTATTGCAAAATTCACTTCTCGAGATAGAATTTCCGCACAACCACGCTTAAACTCTGGATCTTTCATCTTCTCTTGATAAATACTGACTAAAGGGCCTGTGTTACGAGGTTTTCCAGTATTCAGAAGGAAAAAGCCGGAAAGATTTAATTCTTTCTCTAGTAAAGATACATTATTGAAATCGTGAATGAGTAAATTTTTATTTATTAAGCTCACTAAGGGATCAATTCCAGAGCTAGAGCCATGAAAATAATCTTCAAGCCTCGCGAGCAAATCCTTATCTTCTAAGAGATTTCCCTTCCCTACAGAATAGGCTTCATAAATAGCAGCAATGAGGGCACCAGAGCTACCAAGACCAAAACCATGGGGAATATTTGAATCAAACCATAGGCCTTTGGAGAGATCATGCTTCATTAACTCTAGAGAAAGATCATGGGTAGGATGATTGAGAGAAAACCCTTTCAAAATCTCATGTGAACTGCGAGCAACATCGGTATCAAGAGGAGCAAAAGACCACTTACCAGAGAATTCATCATATGGAATGGCCAAGGCCATCGAGCCATTTAGAATTGTGTACTCCCCAAAAAGAAGAATTTTTGCATGATAAGGACGATCTAATAGCATTTAACTGGGCCCTCGCCATTTCTATCGTAAATAATATTTTCACAGAGAGAAGAGAGTTCGTGCCCAATAAAAGTTAAGACTTTATTTTTGAATGATTCTGGGTAAATAAGATGTAAATTAGGCCCCGCATCTAGAGTAAAATAAACTGGCAATCCTGTTTCATTTCTAAAGTCATGAAGAATCTCTATCGCAGCAAGTGAGTTGGGCTTTAAGAGAGTATAAGGGTTGGGGGAAGTAAGCATCATTGCATGAAGAGAAAAAGCCTCAGCTTCGAGTATTTTTCCCACAGCTTCAATGTCACCATGTTTAAGCGCAGAGACACAGAGATTAAAATGATCTCGTGCCTGGGTATACCTTGCTTCTGCAAAAGTATGAGCTCCCATTTGCCCATGACCCGCTCGACTAGAAACATTCTTCTCCTGAGAATTAATCACAAGAATGCTGTCGCAAAGGTTAACCAATTCAGGATGAACACTCAATGGTGTGGCGTAATAGTCACTGGAATCTAGTAGTTCAGACTCGCCCCAAGTTGTAAAACCACCATAAATAGAGCGACAAGCACTACCACTCGCAAGTCTTGATAAAAAACTAGCCTTTTTTAGAAAGTTATCCTGATCATTACCATGAGTAAGATGTTTAATATAATCAGCTAAACAAAGAGCGAAAGCGGAAAGTCCTGACGCCGAAGAAGCAATACCTGCCCCATGAGGAAAAGTATTAGAGGTTTTAATTTCAACCCCTAAGCGATGGATCCATGGCAGATCCGTTTGAAGAGTTAAAAGATAATTTTTTATTTTCGCTGCAAATTTATCATCATTATTTCCATCGAAATTTAATGACACATCTAATTCATCTAATAGAGAAAATTTAACCGATGTCGTAGTTTTACAATCATTTAATGTAAGTGACAGTGAAGGGTTTGCAGGAAGTTGATGCCCTTTCTTTCCCCAATACTTAACAAAGGCAATGTTTGACGGAGAACTCCAGGAAGTTTCATAATCACCGGGTGTAATATCTTGAAGGCCGTTAATTAGGCTTTTCATGATCTAAGTTTCGCTTGAAAATCAGCACGGACGATCTCACTAAAAGGGATTAACGTCGAAAAGCCTTTTGATGAAAAATAATCTCTTGTTTCCTGAGGACTGCGATCAGAAGTGGCAAGGACAAAATCTCCTCCCCAGGCACCGAGTGATTTTACCTCTCCCCAAAAATCAGAGAAAAACTTCGTTTTCACTTTTTCATAATTTAAGGCAGTTGAAATAATATTCTCATGCGCAGAAATGATCTTATTAAATGTTCCAAGAGTCTGTGCTGAAATCATCTCAAGAGTTAGCTGAGAAAGATCATTCACAATCTGCTGCTTCCCTTCAATCTTAGTACTCTGATATTTTAGGACTTCCTGTTCTGAAGATTGTTTCTGCCCTAAGTAAATAAAATACAAAGATTCTTTAAAAGAAGGATTGAAAGTCGCAGATTCCCATTGTGGTTTATTATCAGTCTTTTGGAATCTGATTGGTCCCAATGCCTGAGCACAAGCAATATCATAGCCTGAGCCACCAATAGTTTTTTTCATTAATTCAAAGGGACTAACGTAGGCCCATTGAGCAACATTGTATAAAAATGTTGAGCTTGATCCTAGACCCCATTCAAGCGGAAATTCAATTTTAGTTTCGACAAAAACGTCAACATCATCTCTCAAGAAATGTGGATTTTGCATTCTTGCAGCTTTTAAAACCTGATGAACAAAATCCTGTTTTTCACTGGTCTGTGACTTAATAGGTTTGAAATGCCAGAATTCATAATCAGATTCAAACCAAACTTTTCCAGTATGATCAAAGCTCTTCCAATTAAGAGTCGGTTGATAAGATTGGCGATATTTGACTTTCATCGATTGACCGACAGAAGTTGGAAGAGCAAGCGCCATGGCCCCATCCATAACAAAATATTCTCCAGAGAGAAGCAACTTACCATGACCGTAAAAGTACTGATCTTTCATTAACTTCCTACTGAAGATGTTTAATTGAATCCAAAAAACTGCGAACAGAGGAAAATGAAACAACCTTGTCCGAAAAATATTCTTTACCCTTCTCTATCTGCGAAGGTGTAGCACCAAGCTGATTCATAACATTTAACAAATGAAGCTTCATGTGCCCCTTTTGAATCCCTGTTGTTACAAGTGATTTAACAGCACTAAAATTTTGAGCCAGACCCACAGCAGCCATAACTTGCATTAGCTGTGGAGCAGAAGGACGCTCTAAAATCGCAAGGGAAGTTTTTGCAAGAGGATGAAGAGTTGTCAGTCCCCCAACAGTTCCAACTGCAAGTGGTATACGAATTGAGAACTTAAAAATATCATCCTTCACACTTACAGATGAAAGAGAGCGGTATTGACCATCTCTTGCCGCATAAGCATGCGCGCAGGCCTCTATCGCTCTAAAATCATTTCCTGTAGCAAGAACAACAGAATCTATACCATTCATTATTCCCTTATTATGAGTCACAGCTCTATTCGGATCAATTTCAGCAATTTTTACTGCTGTAGAGAATCTTTGGGCGAACTCCCTTGGACCCATTCCACCTGCAAAAATTCCAAGCTGCTCGATTGGACACTCAACGGAGCACTCAACCAAACACTCCGGGGTGTAATTAGAAAGAATACACATGATAATATTTAAATCTCTCTCATCAGGATCAAAATTTGATTCAAGAGAAGCTTTCTGTTTTAAATTTGAAGCTATCTCTTCAAGAATCGAATTAATAAAATTCGCTCCCATAGCATCGCAAGTATTAAAATTGAGTTTGAGTTGATAATAATTTTCTAGCTGTTCAGTCATATCTATGAGTTCAAGTGATAGTATGCCTCCACCCCTAGCTTCCATATTAACTGCCAGATGATGAACAGAAAGAAGTAGCTCCTCTTTAATTTTCGAAAAGAAGGAATTAAGCTTCTGTTTTTCACCCTGCCATATGAAGTGAACTTGACCAACTTTTTTTGTTGAAATGACTTTACTCGTAAATCCACCACGCTCAATCCAGAACTTCGCCCCTAGCGACGCTGCAGCCACAACTGATGACTCTTCAATCACCATGGGTACAGAGTAGTGCTTACCATTAATAAGAAAATTGGGAGAGATTCCAAAAGGTAAATTAAAATTCGTAAGGGTATTTTCAGAGAATTCATCCAGGCGCTTTTGAATGTTAGTATCTTGATGCCAATACATTGGCATGTTGGCAACGAGCTCTGAAGCTTCTCCTTCAAGCTCACCTGAAAGCCAATTAATTTTTTGCTCTTTGGTCATTTTTGAAAAACCGGAAACTGCCTTCATGGTCTATCCTTAAGTTCAAGAAGATTTCGTGCAACTAAAAATGATTCTCTCATCATTAAAAAATGTAATTTTAATTCATCGTAACTTGTTTGAGCTGGTGTTAAAAATGCAGATGCCATTCCAATAACTGAGGGGGCTTTCAATTTAGTTTTCAATTCAAATGCATCAAGGGGGGAATTCATGCCACCAGAAATAATAAATTGCTTCTGGCGATATGGAAGAGCATTTATCATTTCAACCATCTCTGAAGCCGTATGACCGACATTTATAAATGGGGCACGATAGGCCGACGATTCACTATCCCTCAAGCTTTCAAGAAGTGTAAAATTCGTTCCCCCATAGGCACCAAACTCAATTCCAGCGATAGGGAGTTCTAAAAGAGCATTTAGACTTTTTGGACCAAATCCCTGCCCAACTTCCTTAACGAGTACAGGATAAGAAATTTTATCGAGTGATCTTTGAAGAGTTACTAAAGGGGATAAACTAAACCGATCTCCACCGGGCTGAAACCACTCTTGAAGTGGATTAATATGAATGATTAGTCCATCTGCCTCAACTGCCTTTATAACTTCCTCAAGTTTGAGAAGGTTATGAGAATTTAATAATTCAGCAAGCTGAGCTATTCCAATATTTGCAAAAAGAGGTTGATTGCCTAAAAATTTCCGAACAGCAAAATCTGATAAACGCTCTTTTGAGTCGAGGAGTGCTCGGCAGGATCCTAGCCCCATCCCAAGCTTAAATTCACCACATAGCTTGGCAAGATTTTCATTAATCGTTTTTGCACTTGCTGTTCCACCGGTCATGCTGCTTACCCAGACTGGGTAGTCCAAATTAAATCCTAAAAAATTTGTGGACCAGACTTCACTTTCAGTTGGATGCTGAAAAAATAGTGGTTCGTAATTAAATCGATCATCAACTGTACTAACTGCAGTTTTCGATTGATGTGTTAACTCAATGTGATCTTTCTTCCTCTGAGCAAACTCAAAAGAATCAGACGGATAGAGGCTTTTTGACATGCCCATGATGTACCAAAATCAAAATTAAAAGTCATGATCTTCCTTGCAGTTAATCATTTGTCTAACTATCCAGAATCACAGAACTAAATCCTGTAATCTTTTCATGTACGACTTCAAACCTTAAGGCCATAATGAGCACCATGAATTCAAGCCGTTTTCTGACCCTTTTTGAAGAGTTTTTACTTGAGAGTTCTCATCGTTACTTCTCCGATGATCTTCTTATCAACAAGGCAGTTAATTACTCACTTTTGAGTGAGGGAAAAAGAATTAGACCACTTTTTTGTCTAGGTTTTTGTCATGCACTTCAAGGTAATGTGGATTTTGCCCTGAGATGTGCCCTGGCCGTAGAAATGATCCATACATATTCTCTTATCCACGATGACCTGCCATGCATGGACAACGATGACTTCCGCCGAGGCAAGGCGACAAATCATAAAGTTTTTGGAGAGGCCCACGCGATTCTTGCAGGTGACTCACTTCTCACGGCCGCTCCCCATATTCTGATGCAAGAACTCACTAAAATCCAAACTAATCCTGAACTTATTGTAAAGGCAACGACGACCCTACTTGAAGCCGCCGGTCATTTTGGCATGATAAAAGGTCAGGCATTTGATATTGAAGCAGAAAAACAAATTGAAAATTCTTCATGGGAACAGAGAGATTTAATTACTATCCATTCCCATAAAACTGGAAAACTTATTGCTTGGAGTTGCCTCTCTGGACTCTACTCTACCCAGAATGACGAACAGATAAAAAAATTAAAAAATGAAGTTGAAAAAATTGGTTACTCATTTGGGCTTTTATTTCAAATAATTGATGACATTCTTGATGCCACATCGACTCTTTCTGCCCTCGGAAAAACGCCAGGGAAAGACCTCAGCGCTGGGAAGAAAACATATCTTTCAGAATACGGCCTTGAAGGTTCCAGAAACCTTGCTGAAAAAATTTGCGAGGAAATTAAAATAGATCTAAAGAAGATTTCAACTGAAACTACAGACTGGTCTGTAGTGAGTGACTCTTTACAAATGCTCGAGAAAAAAATTCGAAGTTAAGTATTAAGTCTATTTGGGTGCAATAACTAAGACAAACTCCCGCTTCTCTTTTTCCCCAATCGCCTTTAGAACAGAATCTACAGATCCTCGTATAATAAACTCATCTTTAGCACCTAAGTCGCAGGCAAGACAAATTTCCCTTGGGGAATTCTGCTTACTCAGCTCTTCAAGTAGTTTTTTTAATCTATAAGGGGTCTCCATCCAAATGAGAGTTTCGGAACGCTTCAACTCTCTTTTCATCCACTCACCTCTTTCAGGCTCTTTAACTGGAATAAAACCAGAGAAAACAAAAGTGGCATGAGAAAAGCCGGATAATGCCAACGCGAGCGAAATGGAATTAGGAAAAGGAGTCGCGGTTACTTTTATTCTTTGCTTGTGGCAAGCCTCTACAAGGAGCTGACCAGGGTCACAAAAGGCAGGAAGGCCGCAATCACTTAAAAGATAGGCTTTTTTACCAGCTCTAATCTCCTTAATAATATCTGCAACAAGCTTCTCTTGAGTATGTTCATTGTAAAGAATAAATTTCTCAATGGCCTCACGAGGAAGACCCCACCGAAGCCATCTTTGCCTAGCAATTTTATGTTCCTCAACCAGTAAGATAACTTGTTCATTGAGTGCTTCACTTAAAAGGAGCTCTCTCGCGATAGTTTCCAGAGGAAGATCATCTTGAATCGGAGTTGGTACTAAAATTAACTCACCCATTAATGATCCAAATTTAAAAAGAGTTCTGGCCGATGAAAATCTGGATTTACCTCTGGATTTAACTCCAGGGCGTAATACTCCCTAGGTCCAGTGGCTAGGCAGGAGTAAAATCCACCAAAAAGATGCGTCCCAATTAATTCATCTGGTAATTCTAATTCCATTTTAACAGACCAAGATTTTTTCTCTAAGAGCACCTCAGATTTAAATTTGAGATGCTTAGGTGGCGAATACACTTTTCGTGGCTCAGTTATAATGAGTGCAAAAGGTTGATTAAGTGGCGAAACCTGGACCTCAAGATAAGGGGATCCGATGTCAGACTCATCTCCTCTCAATTGAAGGAACGCCTCAACCACATCATTATTCCACAGTCCCCAGTTTTTTGACCAATCGGCCGAAAATGAAACATCCGACTGCCAATCAGGCCCCAAACGCTTTTGAACGAGGAATTCGATTGTGATGAATCGATCTTTTCTTTGCCAATCTACTTTTATCCGATGGTTGGCAAAACTTGGATCATGTTTTTTAAGGTAAGCTTGCATTGAATAATGCTATCATAGGTAACTATGAACGTCAGCTATGAGTTATTTTTGATTATCCCTCCGGGGCTTGAAGATCTTGCCCGGAAAGAAGTTGAGGAGAAATGTCCTGTTTCTCCGATCACTGTCATCAAGGGTGGACTTGAACTAAATGCCGACATCAATTGGATAATCACGGCCCATACAATTCTAAAAATCCCAACTCGCATTCTGATGAGAATCACGTCATTCAAAGTCAGAGATTTTCCAAAACTGTATCAGAAATTTACCCAGTTTAAATGGAACGAACACTTAAGTCACCCAGAACCGCTTTGGCATATCTCCTGTACTAAAAGCCGCCTGAACCATACGGGAAAGATTGAAGAAACAATCCAGAGTGCGCTTAAAGAAGCGATGAGAAAGCAACCACTCGCTCGCGATTGGGAGAAAAAAAATTATTCCCCACAAAATTTTTACGTCAGAATTGCAGACGATGTACTCACCCTTAGCCTTGATTTAACAGGAGAACCTCTTTATAAAAGGGCCTTTCAAAAAATTAAAGGGGAAGCACCCCTCAGAGAAAACTTCGCCGCGGCCTTTGCTTATGAAATTCTAGGTGATTTGAAAAATAAGATTATCCTTATTGATCCTATGTGCGGTTCAGGAACATTGCTTTCAGAGGCGATGACTTTTTATGTGCCTATGCATTTGAGGAAATTTAGCTTCGAAGAAGCTCCCTTTTTTAAGGGAAAGCTTGTCAGAACAGAAAAAAGTACAAAAAGCTTTCCAATTCAGGAGTCACTGGGTTTTGATCTAAATGGCGAATTGCTAGAGAAAGTTCGGCAAGAATTAAAAGGTAAATTAGAAGTTTCTCTCATTAATCAGGATTCACTCACCACCAATTTGAATAGAGAAAACACTATTATCCTCTGCAATCCTCCTTATGGGGAAAGAATACAGATCAAGGGCAAACGAGGAACATTTCTCAAAGAAGCTTGGGAAAAGTTTTTGAAAAGTGATCAACCTTTCCGTTTTGGTTGGGTTCTTCCCTCAGATATGGATGATCTCTTCCAAATTCCTGATGGGTATTCATTAAAAACAAAGAGGCATCTCAAGAATGGAGGATTGCCCGTCACATTTTGGATATGGGAAAGAAGAAATTAATTCTGGTAAAAGACATGGGATTTAACCCAGACACCACCAACAAACTGTATCAACCCAACTGACTCTGAAGGGATAAATTCGACCTCGTCGAGGCCTAGATTTCTCAAAGAAAATATTTCTGCTTCAAAAATATTTCCCTTTGGATGAACAATCCTTAATTTATCTGTCTTTTTTAGTCCTTGTGGGTTTTTTACCAGAATGGCCAAATGCGAACTCTTTTCGGCCTCAATAACTTCACCAATATAATCCGCATCTCTATTCTGTAGTCGATGATTTTTGAGTTTAGGAAATAAAACGTCCGTCTTATTAACGAGATAAAATCCTCTCATTAACTCCTGAGGATAAAGCTCTTTAAAAGAATCAAAAGAACCTGAACCGTTCTTAACAATTTGAATGACATTTTTTAAAAGGGAAATCTCTGACCATCGAAAATCAACTCTCAAATAACCAAGCCCAAAAGCCTCAAGTTCTTTGGCAAAATCAATTAAGCAAAAATCCTTTATATGAAACATGAATGTTCCATGTCGATTTTCAATAATCGGAAAGCCCTTATGAGGAGACTCTTCACTTTCACCGATGGCAGAAATCTCTTCATTTGAAGTAAACTTCTCATCGATAAGTGAACCTAGAAGTGAACGGGGGGTATAAAAAAGGAGGATTCTTCCTAGGCCCAAAATCTCACAAGGGATGTCTAAAATATTGCAATACTCTTCTATTTTATTTTTAGGTAACTCAATTGATAGAACGATTCTCTCAAGTCGCCCCTGACCATGTTCAATCCAGCCCTGAAGGGCCTCAATGTTATGATTTCCATTCTCAGCAATAAATTGCAATGGTTTTGAAGTTGACCTAAGTCCCCATTCAAGAGCGCCGGGATCTTGAATCCTCAGTGAGTCCAAAGAATCTAAAAAGGGAATAATATCCTGAGAAGCCTTTGAGAAGACCGCCTCGGTCATGAGTATGTCCCACTCGAAAATAACTTTGAGACCAAGCTCTTTTGCTCTTTTAGCGAGTTCAAAATACTGCTCAGTTTTTAACTTTCCAAAGCGTGAAAAATCACAATGTCCTAGGATTACTTCATCGATCCCTTGGTCTTTGAGAAGGTTCAAATCGTGTAAGTTCTGAGCAAAAGTAGTCAGTTTCATGCCTTCACCTTTTGACGAACAAGATGAAAAGCCTCAACACCCTTAACAAAAGGAAGCTTTATTAATGTAGAAGGTTTTGTTCTCTGAACTGGCCGTAACATGATATCAGTGATTTCATTGGCCAATATTGAAATTGCAGGTCCCTTAAAAGGAAGTATTTCAATGAGGTCTCCCTGATTAAAAGCATTTCTAACTTCAATCACAATTCCTGATTTCGGATTTGCTTCTAAGACTTTACCAACCATCTGCCACTCGGAATCAGAAGAATTTTCTCTCTCATTAAAGATACTCTCCTCGCCTGCTTTTTCTATGAGACTCGCTTGGGTATAAGCACGATGGGAAACTTTACTCAATTCAGATTCCCAATGAATAAGATCCTCTGAAAGGAAATTGCCATGCTCTCGATAATAGGCCAGAGCTTCAGAATAAACTTTGCTCATAGTCCCCGCATAAAGATGGCTTTTCATTCGTCCTTCAATTTTCAATGAATCAATTCCCTCATTGATAAATTCCGGGAGGACTCTTAAACCCTCGAGGTCTTTAGAACTCATGAAGTAAGCTTTTTTCTTCTCTTCAGTATCTAGACCCATATCTAAAGAATATTCAAACCGACAAGAATGGGCACAACCACCACGGTTAGAGTCACGACCTTGGGTGAAGTTTGAAATCACGCAGTGGCCAGAATAGGCCATGCACATTGAACCATGAATAAACATTTCAATTTCGATATTAGCTTCGCGCTTAATTTTTCCAGCTTCTTTAATTGAGACTTCTCGACCCACAACGATTCGAGTGGCCCCCATAGACTTCCATAATTTTGCCGCTTCAACATTCAAAGTGGATGCCTGAGTAGAAATGTGAATCGGTATCTTAGAAAGTTTTGAAACGGTTTTTACAACACCCAGATCCGACACAATTACAGCATCAACCTTTATGCTCTCCAAAAAGGAAATAAATTCTGGAAGTTCTGAAATGTCTTTATCATGAAGAAAAGAATTCAAAACCACATAAACCTGCACACCTCGCTCATGAGCAAAGGCCAGACCTTCTTTCAATTCTTCCAGAGTGAAATTGTCGGCCGCTGTCCTGAGACCAAATTTCTGGCCCCCAACATAAACAGCATTCGCACCGTAAAGGACGGCCACTTTTAATTTATCTAGACTACCTGCCGGGGCAAGTATTTCGGGAAAATGATGAGACATAATGAGAGAACTCCTAGAGCACCATTTACCAAAATCCCACTGTAAGTTAAACTATGAATAAATGAAAAAAGCACTTACCGCCATCCTAATTGTATTTAGTTGCGCTCTTCTAACTTGCGGATATCTCGTATATACCCGCTACAACAAGAATCCT
Organism: Bacteriovoracaceae bacterium; assembly: GCA_947461145.1. Taxonomy (GTDB): domain Bacteria; phylum Bdellovibrionota; class Bacteriovoracia; order Bacteriovoracales; family Bacteriovoracaceae; genus Peredibacter. The sequence continues at coordinate 9,647 of CANHJD010000037.1, read as the reverse complement.
GAGCAAATATTCCCATATCCTTACGTGTTCAAAAACCCGGCACCAAATATCAAATTAGATGCACCCATACTCATTGTTGGGGATCAAATGGGGGCCTATTTTGCAAAATTTGAGACAGAATTAGCGGCGAGTATTTCTGTTAACTTGGCCAATCCAATAAAAATTCAGTCTATTGCAAATAGTGGCCACTCACTTCATCGCAGCCTTCATGAATTGCGATCTCTTGTCCAATGGCCTCAAATTATCATTTACCAGGGTGCTAGCGAAGAATTTAAGGAACTGAAATTCAACCCTAATGACGTTCCTACGATTAAAAGAAATTTCGCACGCTATCAAGACGACCGTATAGAAACAGCTCTCATTCTTAAACCTTGGCTTTCAAGGATTATTTATGATCCCCATGAAAGAATTGCTCTCGAAGATATTCCTCAATTACAGACCCTGATAAATGAAGCCGATTATGTGAAACGAATTGATACCGAATTACTTTTGTTTGAGCAGCAACTCATTCAGTTAGTTAATCTTAGTAGAGATAGAAGTAGTTTGCTTATTTTGAGCACGACCCCTATCAACTTGGATATTGCTCCAAAGAAAGTTTGTGAATTTACTTCGACTCTCGATTTAGATAAAGAGATCCTAATTCTCAATGAATTACTACAAGCTAACAATCCCAAAGCGGCCTACGGCAAATCCTCAAAACTCATTGACCAATACCCAGGGAATGCCAAGTTACTTTACCTGCATGGCCTTATTGCAAAAAAATTAGGCCAAATTGACGAAGCAAGAAATGCTCTCTTAAAGGCTTCAGCCTTTGACTGCTCTCCATGGAGGGCCAATGAACTGTTCAATTCTATTATTCGCAAAGTGGCGCAAAATCATCAGGTCATTCTCTTTGATTTCGCTAAATTGGTGGAAGAAGACTGGCACAAAAACGTTACTTTTTTTGATGAAATTTATGCCCAAAATCTCTACTACGATAGAGGGATGAAACAACTTGGATTGCTTATTAAGCAAATTCTTAAACTTTAGGAGTTCTAAGTGCAAGGTTACGAATTAGATTTGGCTGCTTATCAAGTAATTTTTCGCGAAGGAGATCCCTCTGAGGATCTTTATTACCTAAAATCTGGAAAAGTCATGGTTTGCACTATTACGGGAACACAAGTAAAGGCCATCTCCCGTATCGGTTCTGGGGAATTTATTGGTGAGCTATCCTTCTTTGATGGCCACCCTCGCTCAAGCTATGTTGTGACTTTAGAAAAATGTAAAATCTTTCAAATCCCCAAGAAGGAAATCTCTTCAGATTTACCAAAATGGTTTAATGAAGTTGGAAATGCCTTAACTAAAAAAATCCGTCTCCTAGATCAAGTTATTCAGGAGTCTAATCTCAGGAAATCAAATTCAGAGGAAAATAAACCTCTCACAATTGAAGAGCAAAGAAAGATCTACTCTGTTCTAACCAATTAAAATGCTTAGGTAATTTGGCCAAGGTGGCACCTATGGTGGTAAACTTATGCCACTGAACTGGAGCCACTTTTGACCGCACCTTGTCAGAAACAGCTCCTCCTACCCAAAATTGTTGGCATGCATTTAGCAAAATCAGCAATAGGGACGACAAGGAGGTTGACCATGAAAACGCACATTCTCATCGCCACCATCACAATTTTACTCACTTCTGCCTGCGCTTCAAATCGAAGTCGTAGCATTTCAAGTACTGAGGAGTCTGTAAAAGAACTACAGGAATATTCAAAACAGGAGGGGAATGCTGGAAGAGAGGTCAACAGACAGTAAAAAAAGTACCTAACCCTTCGAAACTAATTTATAACCTGTAACTTATCATTTATAGTTCGGTTTCGATAAATTGGTCTTTTCGGAGGGTTATTGAGTTGAAAACAACACAACCACAATTCACGCGCTTTCACAATTTAGATGCCATCAAAGAATGGAATATCCGGGATGCCGACGAGATTTACCAGATCAGTCGTTGGGGAGAGGGTTATTTCACTGTGGGCGAAAAGGGTGATTTATGCATCAACCCTACCCGAAAAGAAAATGGGCCACTCATTAACATAATGGAAATCGTCGAGGAGATGAAGGATAAAAAAATTCCTTTTCCGGCCGTGATTCGGTTTCATGATATTCTTCGTGCCCAAGTCGCAAATCTTAATAAGACTTTTAGAGAAGTTATCGAAGAGGCCCGCTTTAATGGATCTTACTGTGGAGTTTATCCCATTAAGGTCAACCAAATGCGGGAAGTGGTTGAAGAGATCGTAGACGCAGGTGCCCCATATAATTATGGTCTTGAGGCTGGATCAAAACCTGAACTCATAGCTGCCCTTGCTATGAACACCAATCAGAATTCTTTAACAGTCGTTAATGGATATAAAGACAAAGACCTTTTACGTCTAGCCCTTCTGGGAATTCAACTCGGTCGTAAAGTTATTGTGGTGGTTGAGAAGTATTCTGAGCTCACAGATCTCATGGCGCTCTCACAAGAAATTGGTGTAGAACCAATGATTGGGTTGAGAGCAAAAATTGCAACAAAATCGTCGGGAAAATGGGCCTCTTCTGGTGGTGACTACGCAAAATTTGGTCTAACGATTACTGAAATTCTTCAGGCCGTAAAATATTTGAAATCAATTGATAAGGCCCACTGCCTTAAACTTTTCCATTTCCATATTGGCTCACAGATTCCCGATATTAAAACTATCAAAGATTCAATCTCCGAAGGAGCAAGGATTTATGCCAAACTCTACAAAGAAGGGGCAAAACTTGAATTCTTTGATGTAGGTGGTGGCGTTGGAGTCAATTACGACGGAACTCGCTCTAACTCCCCGTCTTCAATAAATTACACGATGAAAGATTACGTCGCTGACGTTGTCTATATTTTAAAACAAGTGTGTGACCTAGAAGATGTTCCGCATCCAAACATTGTTTCAGAATCTGGGCGTGCGATCACTGCTCACCATTCATGTGTAGTGACAAATGTTTTCGGGGCACTTGAAATTGGCTCTGAGAGCTTTAATACTGATAAATCAGTTAGTGAAAATATCCTCGTTACAAATATGCGTGACCTGCAGACTGAATTAACTGAAAAAAATTATCAGGATGTCTTCAATGATGCGACTAAGCTGAAAGAGGAATCCGTTTCAGCATTCAAATTTGGCATTCTCTCATTGGATGAAAGGGCCAAGTTAGAAACTATGTTTTGGAGAATCTGTAAAAAGATAGTGGACCATGCTTCAAAAGATGAATATGCACCTGACGAAATCTTGCTTTTAAAAAATCAAATGGCTTCTCAATACATGTGCAATTTTTCAATTTTTCAATCTGCTCCTGATACATGGGCCATTGGACAAATTCTTCCAATTCTACCGTTGCACAAGCTAAATGAAAAACCAACAGAGCTATGTACTCTTGTGGATATTACTTGCGACTCAGATGGAAAAGTTGACACGTTTCTATCGGCGGATGGTCCAACAAATACCATGCCTCTTCACAAGCTCAATAATGGTGATGATTATTTCATCGGACTTTTCATGACAGGTGCCTATCAGGACATTATGGGTGATAACCACAATTGTTTTGGAAGATTAAATGAGGTTCACGTTTTCTGTGATGATGATGATCCAACAGACTTTTATATTGAAGAAGTTATTTACGGGAATAAAGCGGGACAAGTACTTTCGACCCTACAATACAATCCTGAGACTCTTGCACAAACAATGAAGTCTGCAGTGGATTTACAAGTTAAGAGAGGAAAGATCAGACCTCGAGAAGGAGTGGATCTTAACGATTTCTATGAGGCATGTCTCAAGAGTTATACTTATCTAAAAAAATAGTCCTTATACAAGGTGTGAAGAATTAAAAGCTTCACACCTTCTTTGCTAAATCTTCATCTTCCATCGCCAAATATTGATCTTTATAATTCAAATATGATTTATAGTGGTTTGAAATTTTATGAATCTCTTCAGGAGAAAGACTTCTTTCAACAACCGCAGGTCGGCCTTTGATAAGGCTTCCAGCGGGAAATTTTTTCCCAGGTGAAACCAGAGATCCAGCAGCAACTAGACAATTATCCCCTATCTCTGCACCATCTAAGATGATAGCTCCCATACCAATTAAACAACCACTCCCAATTTTGCATCCATGAAGAACTACTGAATGGCCAAAAGAAGTATTATCGCCAACAGTGAGATCATTAAGTTCGGTGACATGGAACATACACAAATCCTGAACATTAGTATTTTTTCCAATCTGAATGGTATTAACGTCAGCACGAATAACCGTATTAAACCAAATATTCACATGATCGCCTAAAAGTGCACGTCCGATAACCTTTGCACCATCAGCAATAAAAACGCGCTCACCAAGGTTTGGAAAAAAATTAAAATACCTAGATAATTTCATACTCTATCCTCTGACTATGGCCAAAACAAAAGAATCCTGAGGGAAAAAATGAGGCGCCAAAATTTGTATTTTCCCACCCTTACGAATCACTTCTTCGGCAAGTTCATTTAATATATCAACAGAGCCACTTTTCTTATTTGTTTTTTGATCAAGTTCAAATTCGCCAGTTTCAAAACTGATCTTGCCAAAAAGTCTCCTTTCAGTGGGGATGACTAATTGTATGACATTGCCATTTCTTGTTGCTTCTACGATCTCACCAAGTGTGGACAGAAGACGTTTGCTTTTAAGCATCTTCTTGAGTTTTTCTTTGAATTTTACAGAGTAATAATCTATGACGGAATATTTAAATTGTTTGCACCTCTCAAGAATCTGTACACAAGTCTTCTCGTAAAAGTCATCTTGGAAATGTGCAATCACTCCGCTGCTTTGATTAAAATACTTAAGAAATATTCCTTTCGTTTCCTCAAGCCCTGTGACGATTACAGGAATCGATTCATATTCTGTAAGTTCCATTATCTTATGAGCGATAGATTTAAGTGCAAGAATTGAGCGATAAGGAACAAGCCCGACATGATTTGGCGAAAAAAGTCGAGACTTCAAATCAATTGAAAGCTCTTCAAATTCATAATGTTGAATGATCTCAAGGTGATGAAAATCGCCACGATAGACATTAATATCGTACAAGGAAACATTTACAACTAAATATTCGAGATTAACAAAAATCTCTTCAAGTACAGGACGCACATGAAAATTGTTACCAATGAGGCAGTAGGTTTCAACCTGGGCCTCAAGAACAATATAACCTTGAACATTTTCTGAAAGAAAAAAACCATGCGCTTTTTCCGGATGATTTTTAAGAATTTTTTTTATGGTTACTTTATTTTTTGAAAGAATTTTTGCAAGGGCCTGCTTTCCTCTGAGAGACAACTGCACATGCATATCCTCGATGAAGGCATCGAGCTCTGATTGAATCACTGGAGTTGAAAGAAAAAAACTTAAGGTCGATATATTTTTTGGATGAAATAACAACTGGTTAAGTTTAACAGGTTTCAAATTATGACCCTCATGGTCTAGAAAACATCTCCTTCACATTATAGCCGACTGAGGGGTTTCATGATAGCGTTTTAGGTATGGAATTAAATCAATATGCTTTTGGAATAGATATCGGCGGGACAAATACAAAGATTGGTCTTTTTGACCAGGATGGTAAACTTTTGGGCTTCAAAAAAATGCCTACTCTGAAAGAAGTAAGTCCTGCAGAGTTTGTTGAGCGTTTATCACAAGAATCAGAGATGTTGCTACAAAGTATTGGGACAATAGTTTTAGGTGATTCGAGGATAGTTGGAGTTGGAGTTGGTGCCCCTATGGCCAACTACTTTACAGGCCGTGTGGAATTCGCACCAAATCTAGGCTGGAGAGACGTTCCTCTGAAAAAATTATTTGAAGATTTTTTTAAATGTCCTGCTGTTATAGAAAATGATGCGAACCTTGCTGCAATCGGTGAAAAGAAATGGGGCTCAGGAAAAAATCTTAATGATATGGTCTTAGTCACTCTTGGAACAGGTGTGGGAACAGGACTTATCCTTGAAGGTAAACTTTATCGAGGGCATGATGCCCTAGGTGCAGAGGGTGGACATATTCTTATACCCCATAGCAAAAACCGTCCTTGCTCATGCGGAGGAATAAATCATCTAGAGAGTTATCTATCCTCAAAAGGCATTCAGCAAACAATTAAAGAAATGACTAATCAAGACTGGTCGGTAGAAGAGCTCGGAGAGCATTTTCATCAGGGTGAGACGATTGCTATAAATGTCATTAACCAAATTGCCCAAGAACTAGCATCAGGTCTTGCGACAATGGGGGTTCTTTTTGGACCGCAAGCCTTCATTTTAGGTGGTGGGGTTTCAAAACTTGGTGATTCATTCAATAAAATCCTTAAAAATAAATTGGAAGAGGTCATCCATTTTTCATTGCGTGGAAAAATTGCAATCATCACTGCAACACTTTCATCGGATAAAGGTGCAGTCTATGGTGGTGCAGCTCATATTTTTGACGAGGTAAATAAATGATTGAAACACAATATGATTGGAATCTACTGAACGATCATAAGGAATCTAAGAAGTTAAATGAGATGATCAGCGCACAGGCAAGAAAGCTTCAAGAGGCAGTTTTCGAAGCGACTAATGATGAGCAAAAGCATGCAGCTGTTTATAATTTTTATCGCAAGTACTATACCCTAACCCTCAAAAAAAGCAGTCTTGAAGCGGGAATTAACAAATCTCCTACTAGAGATATTATTCTTGATTATCCATGGAAAGAATTAAAACTAAATCGTATCTTCTGTCTTAAAATATGGGAAAAAATCAACCATTGAAAACTCTTCCTTTTCCTCTGATACTTGCTTCCACTTCAAAATATAGAAGTTCACTCCTTGCTCAATTAGGATGGCCTTTTGAATCAATTTCACCTGGAGTTGATGAAGAACAATATAAACATAATATGGACTCTCCCACGCAACTTGCCCAAGTTTTGGCCAAGATGAAGGCCCATGCTGTATTTCTACAAAGACCAGAAGCTTGTGTGATTGGCTCAGATCAAGTTTGTATTTTTGGTAATGAAATTCTTGGTAAGCCCCACACGAAAGAGAACGCCATTGATCAACTTCTCAAGATGCAGGGAAAAAGCCATGAATTAATCACGGCCGTTTGCCTTATATGTCCAAACAGTGAGATTCAATTTATCAATAAAACGACTCTTCACATGAGGAAACTAACTAAAAGTGAAATTAGCAAGTATATCGAGGCTGATTTGCCTCTAGACTGCGCTGGTAGCTATAAATTAGAATCCCAAGGAATTAAACTTTTTGAAAAAATTGAAATGGACGATCACACAGCAATTATTGGTCTCCCCCTCATTCAATTGACTCAACAATTATTAAAGATGGGCTACCCTTTATGAAAATATATCTCCTTTTATCGCTAACCTTTTTCGTTGTCGCCTGCAGCTCAGTCCCCAAAAAAAGAACTGATAAATTATCTATTCTTCAAGGACTTACAACCGATAAAGAAGTTGAGTTCAACATACTTACTCCAAAGAATAAGACTTTCTCCTTTGAGCTACGCAGTGCCGAGGGTGAAGTTATAAAGCCTGAAGAAATAAAAATAATAAAAGAATCATCATCTGATTGGGAAATCTATAAATTACTTTTCCTTAGAGACCAATCTAAAGACTTTAACCTTTACGTTTATGAAAAAAATAAAATAATTGATCAGCGCCTCATAGGAAAAGGCCAACTTAGTGAATCTAATCTACGAATTGGAGTTATATCCTGTATCAATGATGGGTACTCAAAACATTTTAAAATCTGGGACGCCCTAGCAATTAAAAACCCTGAATATGTCCTTATGATTGGAGACAATGTTTATGGCAACAGGGAAGCCAATGGTTCTCCTATTGAATCAAATCCAGAAAATCTCTGGCGCCGTTACACAGACATGAGGCTTACCATTCCCTTTTATTTTCAGCAAAAACTGATTCCGGTCCATGCAGTCTGGGATGATAACGATTATGGGAGCAAGGATGCAGGGGAAGGCTATGAGTTCAAAAGAAAATCAAAAGAAATTTTTGACTCCTTTTTTGCACAAAGCTTAAGTGACGAATCCTTTACAAAGTCTTTTGGAGTCGGAGGCCAGCTCTCGCTTGGTGACTTTAATCTTTATTTTCTTGATGCAAGATACTACAGATCCCATTCAAGCGATGGTAGCCATCTTGGCAAAGAACAACACCAGTGGTTGGTTAATTCATTAAAAGAAGAATCTCAACCTAGCTTTATCATCAAAGGCGATCAATTCTTTGGAGGCTATCATAATTTTGATTCTTACGAAGGAAAGCATCCCAAGGATTTTGAAAACTTTGTCAAAGATCTTAAGTCCATAGGAACTCCAATCGTATTTCTTAGCGGCGATCGTCACATGAGTGAAATCATGCAATTCCCTAGAAGTCTATTTGGGCTTCCAAGTTTTGAAATTACCTCAAGCCCTATCCATTCTCGAGTTTATGAAGATCAGGAAATAAAAAATCCCTGGAGAGTCGTTCACACAAACGGAAAGATGAATTTCGTTTATATAGAAAACCTAGCTCAGGATAATCATTGGTTCTTGGATGTTGAAAATATTGGAGAGGATGGAGAAGTTTACTTTAAAAGGGAGCTCGCCGTTTATATAAAAGATCTTCAGAATAACTTAAACCAAGTAAGAAAACGCAGACATGGTAAGAGACGCTATCACAAGAACAGAAATCGTATAAGAAAGAAGTAATAAAAAACCCGCCAAAGGCGGGTTTTTTATTTCAGTCTATGGTTTTGGAAGTTCTCGAGAATCAGCTTCATCATCTAATTTCTTTTTTCGAGTCAGAACTTTATCTAAGTTTCTGACATAAGTCTTAGAGAGAACCTGAAAAAGTGAATCATCTTCACTTGTCTTATAGTCTTTCTTATTCCTTTCATAGTTTGCAGACATCACATCTTTTTCTTCATCGCTCAGACCAGTTGGATCATCTTTTGAGGAAGAAGAATTTGATGAAGATGAGGAACCTGCGCCTGAACCAGCGCCACCAACCACTCCCTGAAATCCAGATTTCCCACTGCCCGATGGAATTCCGAAACCATTTGCTCCGAACTGATTTCCATATTGATTACTTCCATCTTTGGTATTTTCTTCATTTTTATCCGAACTAGAAGAAGAGTGTCCCCCACCCATGGAACCAAATGAACTACCTCGCTGCCCTAAAGCGTTTGCACCTGCAGAACCAAGTGAGCTTACAAGGCCACCATTCGCAAGTGACTGTCTCAAGGCGGCATCTTTGGCAGCAACATTAACTCCCTTTAAGGCTGCCTTAGCATTTGCATCCTCCATTAGCTTCACTCGTGCTGCGAGGGCAGCATTAGCTTCCGAAGATAAGGAGCCAGAGCTAGCACCAGAATTCTGGCGAGAACTATCTTTTAGCCCACCAGAATCTTTCAGAGAAAAATTATAAGTTGAGAGTGAAAAACGTGCAGGGATTCCCATATTATTTTTTATATTTGGTTTGTTATATTTAGTTGGGCCCTGGTTATTTTGGAGATAAGTTCCATCAGTTGCCTGATAATAGTTTGTTGATCCCTCAGTGACTCCAACCCCCTCTCCTTTAAAGTCTTCGCCATTAAATTGATCGATCGCTTTTGCCAAGCAGGAATCTTGCTT
>CANHJD010000036.1 GCA_947461145.1 Bacteriovoracaceae bacterium | reverse complement strand
GTTGCTTGGAAGGAACTTACGGATGGTCTTGGCCTTTGTGGGAGACTCCACAATTACCAGATATTTTTTGTCTGCCATATTTTTCCTAATTTTGAGAACTGACATTAATAGAGATAAGGGCCATCCGGAAAAACGTCAAGGGATAAAAAGTTTGTGAGCATAGCGTTGCAAACGACATATTAAAATAAAAAAACCCACCAATGGTGGGTTTCTCTTCTTAAATTGAGGCTTTCTTAAGGACTATTTCTTTTTCTTTGCTTCTAATTTTTCTTTTGCTCTTTTACCGGCCAAATATCCCTTGGCCCGACTTTTTATAAGCTCATAACCTGAACGATTAATAACGTAGCTACAAAATGAGCGTAGATCTTTATCTGTTTCAAATTTTGCCTGAGTCTCTTTTTGCATACAGATCGCAGTCGAAATTCCTGTTCCAATATCCGCCGCAAGAACTGGGGTTGCATAAATACCGGCCAATGAATTTGATATTGCCCCTAAAGCAATTTTTGGTCCTACAATTTGGCCTACAATTGTAAAAATGCCTTCATGAATTGATGGTAATGCAGCTTTGTAATTATTCATGGGAATGGAAGTATCAAAATATCCTGAAATAATGATGTCGTTCACATCCTCTTCAGACATGTCACCAATAATAGGCTTTAATTCTTTATACTCAGGATGATTGTTTATAAGATCTGGCGAGACTTTATCCATATCAATAGACGCAATTTCTTCATCCGATAATTCAAAGTCAGAAAGATCCTCTGGAATTTCACGAGTAATTCCAAGGGTCTTTAAAAAATCTCCCAAAATAATACGCGCTTTTCTTTTTATGATTTCATCAGTTTTCCCAAGCACTAGCTCTACCATTTCGTCAGAAGTTCCCGCCTCAATATAAATTTTATCAAACTCATCAGAATGGTTAAGTAAAAAAGCGTAAAGTCCTACAACGTCTTTATTCTTATCTGATTTCTCGAAAAAACCTCTGAGAAAGCCCGCCGCATTCATAAAAGGTTTCGCTGTCACAGTCGTGAGCCATGCTGAGCCCTTGCCTACTTTTCTTCCAATATTAGTTGCAATCACTTTTTCTTTGGGTTTTCCTACACAGTTTTCGCAGTCATCAAGTTTACCAACTTCTGAGGCCACTTTTTTTAGCATAATTTTAATTTTATGAGGATGCTTTCCAGAATCGGCTTCTTTTAAGAGCTCTTTCACGACTGCATCTTTTTCGACCGGAGAAATTTCATTGCGATTTTCTGCAAAGGCCTGATTCATAAGGGCAAGCATGCAGACAACTCCAAGAGTCTTATTCATAAAAATCCTTTGATTTTAAAGAAGAGCACAATTATCAAAGCAAGTGAAATGCCAACTACTCGTATGGGATTTTGGATACTTAGGGGGACTCAAAATTAAAAGAGAAATAACGGCCGTCTAAATTTTGAGCATATCCTCTGCTATAATAATCCCCATGCTTCATTTTAATAAAATCTATACGTTCTCTTCACCTTTCATTTCTTCAGCGAGTGGGTTGATACTCAATCATGGTCGGTTCTACGTCATCTCAGATGATGAATTAAATCTTCTTTCCATATCTGATTCACTAAATGGGCAGGTATTGCAAATCCGCTTAAGAGAAGGGGTACTTCCAGTAGAAGAGAAAGAGCGAAAAAAATTAAAACCTGACTTTGAGTCCCTACTTTATTTAAAAGACCAGGACTCCATTCTCTGCATTCCTTCAGGATCAACTATTAATCGCCAAAAAGGAGCCTTGATAAACTCTGAGCACAAAGTCAGTGAGATTGATTTCAGTCAAATTTATGGTGAGCTAACCAAAATGATACCTGAACTTAATATTGAAGGAGCCATTTCATATGGCAACAAGATCCGTCTTTTCCAGAGGGGAAATGGCAAACTACACCAAAATGGAATTATTGATCTATTGCTAGAAGATTTCCTGAATGATCAACCTAAGTCGATTCAGTGGATTCCTCTCAATTTGGGAAAGCTTAAAGATATTCCATTAAGTTTTACAGATGCTTGCCATGATAAGGACTCTTGCTGGTTTTTAGCAGTTGCAGAAGATTCTGAATCCACTTATGAAGACGGTTGCTTTGTAGGTGCAGTGCTAGGAAAGATGAATGAAAAAGGCGAAATTATTTCTTTAGAAGAAATAGATATTCCCTATAAGCCTGAAGGGCTTTATATCAACAGCGGAGAAATCTTTATTGTAACAGATGCTGATAATAGAACTCTACCCTCAGCACTTTACAAGGCAGAAAAATTAATCTTCTAAAGCAGACTTCAGGTCTTCAATAATGTCCTCAAAATTTTCAAGCCCAACAGAGAATCGAAGTGAGAAGGGAGTGATTCCCATCTCTTCTTTTTCTTCTGAAGATAAATCATCGCCAAAGAAAAGATGAGTTGGACAAATGATACTTTCAGTCGCTCCTAGGCTTACAGCAAATTGAATAAGCTTTAGCTTGTGGGCAAATTGGTCTGCATTGAGTCCAAGGCTTGGGTCTAAAATAAAAGAAACAATCGCTCCCATGTCAGTCATTTGCTCTTTGGCCAGTTGATGACCGTTATGGGACTCAAGACCAGGATAGAAAACTTTTTTTACCTTGGGATGCTTATCAAGAAAATGTGCGACCTCTTTAGCATTTTTTGCATGACGCTCAAATCGCAGCAGATAGGTCTTGAGTCCACGTTCTACCAGAAAAGCGGCATGTGGATCTAAAGTTGCGCCAAGAGATATCGTCATCTGGCGGATTTGAGCAATCAAATGCTTTTTTCCCGCCAGAGAGCCGGCCAAAACATCACCATGTCCATTACCGAATTTGGTCAAACTATGAATCATAAGATCGATATCAAAATGAGTATGCTGATGAAGACCTGCAAAAGTGCCATCCATACTCACGAAAACATTATACTTTCTGGCCATTGAAATAATTTTCTTAATATCAGCGATTGCTAAATTTGGATTCGTAGGACTTTCAAAATGAATAAGTTTTGTTTTTCCGGGAATAATCGCTTTCTCCAAACTCTCAACGTCATTAAGATTTAAAAGTGTGGATTCAATTCCGAACTTGGGTAGCATGTCTCTGATAAAAATTCTGGCTGGCTTATAGAGTTCTTTAAAAGTAATCACATGGTCGCCAGTTTTTAAAAGGCCCAAAAGCATTCCCGAAATAGAAGCGATCCCAGATGAAAAGACCAGGCAGTCCTCTTTGCTTTGTAATTCAGCGAGAGCTAGCTCTAATTGCCTTATCGTAGGGTTTGAAATTCTGGAATAAATAAACTGATCGCCATAACCCATTTCATCAGACACAACAAATTTTACAGACTGATAAATGGGGGAAAGTAGAGATCGATTGAGACCTTTTGGCTCTACTCTTTCCGGATGGTTAAGGCGAGTGTGTGATCCCCATTTTTTTCTTGATTCATTTTTCATTTAATTTTTAACCTATCTATACTTTTAATAAAATATTCCTGTGACCATAAATCCAGTGACTGCTTCTCTCTTGAATTTAAAAAAGGACTCACATCCGCTTTTGCCTGAGCGATATCCAGCACTGAAAAGCGCTCCCTAAGCATCGCCCTACACTTCTCATCTGTAAGGGCTTCACCTTTATCTAAGTGCCCACTTTGAATCAGTCTTGCTTCAAGATGCTTCAGGTGAAGTGAAGTATTTTTCCCAAGATACCAAATATAATCATAAAAATCCCTTCCCTTGGCGCGACTTTTCCATTTCCGGGCAAGAACAGCATGCACCTTCCCTGCAAAAAGATCTGACAAAGGCATAGTTTTGACTTGAAAAGGAATTGGACGATAGAGATCAATAACTTCTACTTCGTGATCGCCTGGAGGATTGGTATCAAGTTCCACTTTTATTTTAAGTAACTGGTTACCCTGAATACGCTGATTAATCTCGGCCGGAGCCGAAATCTTCATCAAATGCACACGTGTTGAAGCCTTAATAAACGCAGACTCCACCTGTGAAATATCTGTTTTCTCTTTGGCCTCAACCTCAACCATAAAGCCAAATGATTCAAGCTCAGCCTTAATGGCCTCATGATATTCATTCAAATCAAATTTATCATTTGGAGCTAGAAGTGAAAAATCTAAATCCTCAGAAAATCGAGGAAGTTTATGAAGAATGCGAAGGGCCGTTCCTCCATAGAACAACGCATGCTCATAAAACTTCGCTCGCCATAAACCAAGCAAAGCAATTTCTTGCATGATCTCTTTCAGAGCATTTTCATAATCAGAAGAAGTTTTACAGTCATATTCCTCAATCATTTGAAGCACAACACTATCCACGATCGCCTCCTCTTTTTTTGAGGTAACTTAAAAAGATCTTAACTGAAGGCTGCTTATAGTAACTTGCAAGCTCAATTAATTTTTTTTGATTTAATTTTTGGAACTCATCAAGATCGATCCTCATATCCTCAGAAAGAAAAGTCTCCACAGCAGAGAAATTAAGATCGTTTGCACCCACTCTTAAAGCAATGGTATCCAGGAGAGCTTTCTCCGGTGAGGCCATCATGTAGGTTGTTTTCTGGTCAAGTTTTTGTAAATTTACTCCCCATGGGAAGCACCCTGAATGAATCACTTCATAGGTAAATGACCCAATCGGTGTTTCAAATATTTTCTTCCTTTTTGGTGTCACAGATGTCACGGTGTCGACTCTCTCTGGAATAAGACCATAGTGAGAGAGTGCATATTCAAGTGAAACATAAGAGGGCCCATAGATGAGGTTGGCCAACACTTCTTTAGATAATAAAATATTGCTGACTTTTGCCCCCCAAACATAAAGACCTTTCTTGACCCTAATTAGGTGCCCTTTTTTAATCAGCTGGCCGATAAGTCTTCTCTCATGAGTGCTCTCCTTAAGAGCAGACTTAAGCTTCTGATAGTCAAAATAGCTTCCAGGTATCCTAGAACGTAACTCAGTGATGTCCACAGAATCCTCCAGTATGTGACACTTATCGTAACATACTGGAAAATATTTACAACCACTAAGTGACAATAAATGTCACATACTAGATGATTACCAATCATTAAAAACAGGCACTTAGAGTGAACCCGTAAAAAGAAGCTTAATAAATGGAAGAAAAATGGGAGACTGATAAGGACAAAATACAGGCCAACACAAAAGAGTCTAAAAATGATCTCGCGTTACGAAGTGAAAGAAATTAGTCAAATTTGGGGAGAACAAAAGAGATTTGAACGAATGCTAGAAGTAGAAGTAGCACTCCTAAAAGCCTTGGAAATAAAAAAAATAATTCCTGAAGGCACTCATCTTGAATTTAAAAATCTAAATATTAATCCTGAAAGAATTGCAATTATTGAGGCCACAACCCGCCATGACGTAATTGCTTTTTGCACAAGCATTACTGAGCAAGTCGAAAATAAGTATGGACGATACTTTCATTACGGTGTGACTTCTTCAGATATTCTAGACACTGCTCTTTCGCTACAAATCAGAGACTCACTCAAGATCATCATTCAAGATATTCAATCCCTAAATCAGGAACTTTTAAATCAAGTCGAAAAAACAAAAGACTTACTCTGTATCGGTCGCTCTCATGGAATGTATGCTGAACCCATGATTTTCGCGCAAAAGTTTCTTTCTTTTCAACAGGAAATAAACAGACGATTAGCCGATTATAAATTCATTGTTGAAAACGAAATAACAGGTCAATTTTCAGGGGCAGTAGGAAACTACACTATTCTTGATAGAGAAACTGAAGAACTTGCCTTAAAAGAACTGGGTCTTAAAAGAGAAGTCGTCTCGACACAAGTTATTCCTCGCGACCATTTGGCAAAAATTATTTCAGCTGGAGCTCTTCTCGCCTCAGCACTTGAGCGTATGTCTGTAGAATTTAGATTGCTCCATCACTCGGATGTATCTGAGCTTCACGAGGGCTTCAAGCAAGGCCAAAAAGGGTCTTCTACAATGCCTCATAAGAAGAATCCAATTAGCTCAGAGAATATTTCAGGTCTTGCTCGTCTCATCAGATCCCATGTTGAAGTCGCACTTAATAATAATATTCTTTGGCATGAAAGAGATATCTCCCACTCTTCAACTGAACGTTTATATCTGCCGGACCATTTTGGACTTATTAGTTATATCCTAAGAAGAATGACTTCGACAGTTCGCGATCTAGAACTTCATCGCGAACACATAGAAGCAAAGGCGACGTCAAATTTCACTGCCCTTTCAAGCTACTTACTTCACGGGATGATTCTTTTGAATGAGACTTCAAGAGAAGAACTCTATGCATTTATTCAAGAAGCAAGCTTCAAGTCACAAAACCAGGATGAATTCTTAAATTTGATAAAAAATAAGGCCATCGAAAAAAACTATCAAGTGCCTGCTTTAATGAATCTGACGATGCTCAAAAAGCATTATTCAGATAGATTTTCCGATATCTTAAAACACACCCAAAAATAAAAAAGCCCCCTTTCGGGGGCTTTTTTTTAATTATCTGATAAAAAGCATGTCGTAAAACTTAGGAACTGGCCATTTCGCATCAGGAATAAATTCTTCAATTTGATTACAAAGATCTGCAATTTTAAATGAAGCAGGCATTAAATCTGCACCTATTTTTTTAGAAATTGCTTCTTCATCCATCTTCCCGTGAAGACTTTCTAGATTATTGTGAAGAACGAGTGTTTGATCATGGAGATCCTTCACTAGACCACCCAATGTCTTTAAAACTTCTAACTCCACTGTGGTATCTCCACCTGCAGATTTAGTTGTATGAATTCCTTGAGAAAGGTGTGACTTATACTCAATGGCCACAGGTAGAACCTGTTGCATAACCATTTGGCGGAGAGTGCGAAGCTCAATTTCACGACACTTAATATAACGCTCAAGCATCACATTATAGCGAGTGCTAATTTCTGACTCTCTAAAAACACCTGTTTTAAGAAGAACATTTGTCTTTTTAGTATCTTTAAGAACTGCAATCGCTTCAGGGGTTGTACGCATGTTTCCAAGACCACGTTTCGCAGCTTCTTTAACCCATTCTTGTGAGTAACCATCACCATTAAAGACAACGGCCTGAGCATTACCATACCATTTTAAGATAACACTCATAAGGGCTTCATCTGTAGTCTTACCTGCAGCGAGCTCTTGCTCAATAACTTTATTAGTCTCTTCAAAGATATCAACAATACAGGCATTCAAAATAGAAAGTGGATAACCAATTGAAGCCGAAGAACCACAAGCGCGGAACTCAAACTTGTTACCAGTAAAGGCAAATGGTGAAGTACGGTTACGATCAGTATTGTCTTTAAAAATATCAGCAAGCTGACGAGTTCCAAGATCAAGTGTTTGACGTGCACTTGCAACATACTTACCGCTTGAAACAAAAGATTCTAAAATTTTTGTGAGGGTGTCACCCAAGAACACGGACATAATTGAAGGGGGAGCTTCATTTGCACCTAGACGGTGATCGTTTCCGTGAGAGGCAATACCCATACGAATGACATCTGCGTGACGAAAAACAGCTTCTACAACAGTTGCCACAACGGCCAAGAAACGAAAGTTCTCGTGAGGATCATGACCCGGCTCAAGAAGGTTTACT
This sequence comes from Bacteriovoracaceae bacterium, assembly GCA_947461145.1. GTDB lineage: Bacteria > Bdellovibrionota > Bacteriovoracia > Bacteriovoracales > Bacteriovoracaceae > Peredibacter. The sequence continues at coordinate 14,542 of CANHJD010000036.1, read as the reverse complement.
CCAGTGTCTGTAGACATAGACCAATTCAAATGTTTCCCAGAACCGTTTACTCCAGCAAATGGTTTCTCATGAAGCAAGCAAACGAAGTCATGCTTCAGCGCCACTGTACGAAGGACAGTCATCACTATTTGGTTATTGTCTGCAGCTGTATTTGCATCTTTAAAAATCGGCGCCAATTCGAATTGTCCAGGGGCCACTTCGTTGTGACGAGTTTTAGCAGGAATTCCCATTTTATATAGTTCGATCTCAACTTCCTGCATATAAGCAAGAACGCGATCCTCAATGAGACCAAAGTAGTGATCTTCAAGTTGTTGGTTACGTGAAGTAAGTGAGCCGAATAAAGCACGACCAGTCATCACGAGATCTTGGCGACCAAAATAAAAAGACTTATCAATCAAAAAGTACTCTTGTTCTGCACCACAGGTAGTCTGAACTTTGTTCACATCTTTCATACCAATAAGGTTACAGAATTTTGTCAAAACTTCATTGATCTTTAGATCAGAACGAAGAAGAGGTGTTTTTGTATCAAGCGCATCACCATGATAAGAAACAAACGCTGTTGGAATAACGAGAGTTTTACCATTTGCCGACTCTTTAATAAAAATGGGAGAAGTTAAATCCCAAGTGGTATAACCACGGGCCTCAAAGGTCGCACGCGATCCACCATGAGGGAAAGAAGAAGCATCAGGCTCCCCTTGCATAAGCTGGGAAGCAGAAAGTGTTTCGATAGGACGATCATTATCAAAACTCAAAAAGGCATCATGCTTTTCAGCAGTAGAACCAGTCAAAGGTTGGAACCAGTGACAAAAATGAGTCGCACCTTTTGCAATTGCCCACTCTAAAACAGAGTTTGCCACTTTTGAGGCAAGATCTTTCGTAATAGTTCTTCTTCCATCAATCACTTGTTTCAAAGAGTCTTTATCTTCTAGTGAAAGAGATTTAGAGAGATGGTAGTTGTAAACATTCTCACCATAGTATTGGCTTACTTTTAGAAATTTCCCCTGCTCGTTCATTGGGACGGTACATTTACGCGTTTTACGAGAGTAAACGGCAAGCTTCGCCTGCTCTTTCAAATCATTGACCATGATGATCTTCTCCTAAGGAAAGTTATTCAGATAATTATATGTTGAACTAAAATACGGAACAATATGGGAATTATTGGGAAAAAAGTTTTTTCCTAGAACAACACTTAGATAACTTGAGAGACGTAGAGTTTCAAGATAAGCTGAGTCAACTATGCTAACCTATAAACTTGTTCAATCTCTGAATCCCAAGGACAACTCTGACTGGAAGCAGCTTTCATTGGCGGAACTCGGGGAGAATGCTCATTCCAATCGAGTAAAAGGATTTTGCCTTGCAAGAGAAGCGCTTCGCCAGTGCTTTAGTGAGAAAGGCATTGATCTCAAAATTCCAGAACTAAGACTGAAAAAGTATAGCAAAGTACAAGGCCATAGCAGTTTGACTATTTCTCTCTCCCATACACCTGAATGCGGAGCGTGCGTGGTTGCCAATTCAGATCAAATAATTTCAGTGGGAATTGATATCGAACCTTTAACTCGCTTAGTAAAACCAATGATCCTAGAGCGCATCTCTCATCCCGATGACCTAGAAATTCCTGATATCAATCTTTGGTCCCTAAAGGAAGCCTGCTTCAAGGCCTTGATGAATACCGAAAAATTCAATCTCCCTCAAGAGTTTTCAAGCTTAATAATCTATAAAGATAGATGGTGTCATGGCCCTAGCTCCATTCAGGGTGAATGGAGCTTACAAAAAATTGATGGCCTAATTTTGGCCCTAGCCTGGATTAAAATTTAAAACTTTTTTCCGCCAATGACCGGTCAATGATAGTAATTTCTTTTAGAGTCCTCGGAGCTTTGGACAGAATCACTTCAACTCTTTGAAGCTTTCCAAGTCTTGAAACAATTAATTCGTAAGGCCTATCAATCAAGAGTGAAGAAATTGTTTTATCAGCATCCTCTTTTAGAAAACGAAGACCATTTAAGAAAATAATCTCATCCCCAGAATTAAGGCCTGAGCGATGCCCAGGTCCATCAACGAGAACTGTTTTAACCATGGTCCTCTCACCAACGTATTCCCAATCAACACCAATCCAAGCATGAGTAGACTCTTGCCACTTCATCTCGCAACCCATTTTTCTTAAGGCCGAGTCAAAATCAATATCCTGAGTGGTTTCCACCATATTGGAGAATTTATTAACGACTTCCTCATCAGACAGCTGCTTAATGAATTTATAAATGTCTTCTTTGGTCACTCCTCTTTCTGGACGTGCCTTAAAGTCCTCCCATAACAAGAGAAGAAGATCATTAATGGATTTTCCCTTCTCAAGCAATAAAGAGTGCAGAACCATGAAAACAAGTCCTCCCTTGAGATAATAGCTCACGGAGGAATTACGAGAGTTCTCATCCGGTCTATAGAGCTTAACCCAAGCATTAAAAGAACTTTGCTCCAGTGAGTGATAATTTTTCCCAGGAGTCCCAAAGTATGTTTCAAAATTACCTTTCACTATATCCAAATACTCTTCGATTGTTGAAAGACCAGCACGATAAACAAAAAGATCGTCCATGAAACTTGTCAGCCCTTCTGCCAACCAAAGGAGTGATGTGTAATTTTCATTTAAATAATCAAAGGGGCCCAATTCCAAAGGTCGAATTCTTTTCACATTCCAAAGATGAAAGTACTCGTGCCCAACAAGAGAGAGATAGTTGAGATAATCTTTTCTATTACCTAGTTTTCGTCCATCAAAATGGAGAGCAGTAGAATTTAAATGCTCAAGTCCTCCAAATAGTTTAGGAACAAAATGCGTGAGGAAGAGATAATTGTCATACGGTAAATCTTCATTAAAGTGCTTGGCGACAGCTTCCACCACTTTTTTTATATCATCTTTAAGGTTTTGTTTATGAGGGTACATATCCCCGTAAAAAGCCAAATGATGAGCACGTCCTTTGTACTCAAAACCATCCGTCTCGTGACAACCGATTTCAACCGGACAATCAATTAATTCATCATAATTGGAGGCAGTATAAATAAACTTCGCACGCTCATTTGAGATATCTTTAAGTCCCGTACTAAGCTTGCTCCAGGACTGGGGAAATCTAAACTCAATGGTGGGATTTTCCTGACTTGAGCCCATCACTCCCATCAAATAACTGGGACCATGCAAGAAAGCATGGGATGCATCAACGTGAGAAGTTCTTACAGTCAGCTCCTTGCAATAAATTTCATAGGTTATTTGAAACTCATCAAGTTCAGACTTAAGATTAGATTTATCCCAACGAACCTCCCAAACTCCTTTTGCCTTTTGCTGATAAAAAAGGATCTCACCATTTGACTGAGAAGCCTCAAACCAACGAATATGACGAGCATATTCCCTCATAAGATATGAGCCAGGACTCCAGGAAGGAAGAAAAAATTGACAACTCTGCATACCGGGTGATCGCATTAATTTGAGTGTTACCTTCACATGATGCTGCTCTGGTCTGTCAATTTGTACAATATATTGAGTATTCATATTTACCTCGGTTTATAAAAGAATAAGGTCAGGGGGGAGTAAAGACAATATTCAAAAGTTTTGTTAGGATTTTAAAATGGAAAAAACAATAACTGCTGCTGAAATAAATTTATTTGTTTCTGATAGTGCCGTAAGGCAAATTCAACTGATGCAACTTAATGACTACACTCTTGAAGGCCTGCAATTCCGGATTAAAATTGGCGGAAAAGGATGTGGTGGCTTTACCTACGATACGGGTTTTTCTGAGCATCACCCAGATGATTTGGTTATCAAGAAATCTTTCCCAATGATTAATTTCGAATTAAGTATATTAATGGATCCATTCACGGCATTTTACACCCAAGAATCCTCTCTTGATTACCTTCTTGACCCTCAAAACAATCAAGAAGGTTTTGTATTAACAAATGCGGCAGACGGGGAACACAAGGGGAAGTTTTTTAAAGATGAATCAAAGCTTCCACCGTGGGCCAAGAAATGAAAGAGATTTCGCTAGATTATCGCTACCTTAAAGCATTCATGATCACGGCTCGCTATTTAAATTTCTCTAAAGCTGCTCAAGAACTCAATATCGCCCAGTCAGCAGTAAGTAGACAAATAAAACTGCTTGAAGAATCGGTGGGTCAGCAACTTATCGTAAGATCTTCTAAAAAAGTTCTCCTAACTGAAAAAGGTCAGTCCCTCCTTAAAGAATTAGCTTCATTAGAAGAAAAAATTCAGGAGATCTTTTTTGGCCACATGAATAAAACAATCAAAGTAGGAATTCTCCATGGCCTCTTGGAGACTTGGTTTAATGATGTCATGGTAGATTTCTCCAATCAGAGTCTACACCAGCTTAATGTAGAAGTTAGCTTCCTTGAAGATTTAAATATGAAGCTCCATAATGGTAAGTACGATATTATTTTTACCACTGAAAATATTCAAAGTGAAATCGTGAGTTCACTTAAATTATTTGAAGAAAAAATGGTTCTTATAAGTAAATCTGAAATTAATCCCAAGACGGCCCATGAGTATCCTTGGATTGTTTACTCAGAACAGGATCACCTCTTTCAACTCTATAAAAAACGCTCCAAAAAGATCATTGTCGTAAACTCTATTACCACAATTCAAAAACTTGTAAAAAAGGGTGTTGGAATTGCAATCGTTCCAGATCACACTGTAGATAAAGACAACTTACTTAATGTCTATGAATTAAAGGGTCAGGCTAAACAACACATTCACCTTTCGACTCTTAATTTTAAAACAATGCCAGATTATTTAAAAAGCCTAGTTGAGATAATTAAAAAGAAATAATTAAAATTGGCAGGACATTTTACCTTGCAAAATCTTTCCATCCTCGCAAAGTGTTAGCTCTACAAAATCTTTATTAATAAAACCTTTTAAAGGATAAAGTCTCTCAAAAACTTGACCCCGTTTGAATCCTCTTAGAATTTTATATGGCCACCTGATTTTTATACCAAGAACTTCTACTCCTGCATCCACACCAAAATGCATCCCCTCCTCATTTTGAGACATTAGACCTCCTTGGGAAAATTCATTCCAACGTCTTTGAAGAATCTTTTTCCCCTCTTTGAGTGTATAAAGCATGGCCATCGCTCCGATCCCCTGAGTGTTAGAATTCACTCCGGCCAAATGAAACTTTAAAGCACGTCGTCCATTAGGCTTTATCTGGTTTTCAAAAACATACATCCTGGGCTTTATATCGGAGCGACGAATACTATTTTGAGCTGTGATAATATCTGGTAAACCATCCTGATTAATATCAAGGGTTATGGTTCCCGTTGGATTAACCAAATCAATTCCTATTTGTGAGGCAACATTAATAAAAGCTCTGGTTTCATCCTGCTCAAACATCACCAAACGGGAGTGCGGGGGAAAACCAGAATTATCAACGAGCAGATCAATTCGACCATCAATATTATAATCGGTCCACACGGCCCTTCTGTCGCCTTGGTTCCATGATTCATTGAGGGCATCGCTTACATATTCAGTGCGCATAAAATAAGGAGGAAAGGTTTCCTTAGATCCAGTTAAAATACTAGAACGATCGACTGATTCATTATCGTAGGCATGAGAAAGCTCACCAACAAAAACGTCCATAAGCCCATCATCATTATAATCTGCACAGGCGCTAAAAAATGATCGACCGCCCCCTGTTGGAATAAGACTTCCATCTGGATCAGACGCGTAGTTCGTGACAGGACCAAAATCAGTAAAAAAACGATCACCTGTTTGAGGCTCACTTAAATTCATCCATAATTTATTTTTATAACCAGCAGAAGATACGGTAAGAATGTCTGGAAATCCGTTCTGATCTATATCACAACTTGAAGATCCATAAGTTGGTTTTGCCTCAGGTGGATAAATCTGAGCACTCGTCTTCTTATTTTCATCTCTGAGAAGCGAGGTGACTTCTTCGAACTTGCCTTTGTTATTTCTTAGTAACCTGTCCGCTACTGGATAATATTGACCTTTTCTACTTTCAAACCAATTCCCAATAAACATATCAGGCCATCCATCAAGATCATAATCTAAAAGAGTTATTGAGCTCGTAGGTTCTGAGGGAAGAGTTAATTGTTTTGTAGCTGGCCTAAAAGAAAGCAAGCCTTGTTTAACTGAGCCAAGATAAAGCCTGACCGGAATATGACTGACTTCACTTCGCTGATTCAAAACGCCCGCAATAAGATCCATCGTTCTATCATTATTCACATCATAGAAAAGCAAAAATGAGGCCTTAAAATCTTCAGGCAGGGGGTCGTGAGACCATTGATTAAACTTATTGCTAGCTTTATCAAAAACAAAAAACTTTGGCCTTGAATAATAATTTGGAAGAAGAACAAGATCAGTTCTTCCGTCACTATTTAAATCTATTGCATTAACTGCAATCGCCTGCTGACCCAACAGTCCGTAGGATTCAGTTTTATCAATGAATGCTCCTCCACTTTTTAATATAGGCCCGTCATTGATAACCTGAACTTTGCTGGTGAGTTTATCGAGTTCTTCAGATAGCTTGATGGATTCCTCATCCTTACTTAGTGTAGGAAGTTTAGAACAAGAAGTTAAAAGCAAAAAGCCCCCCAAAAAGGGGGGCAAAATTTTAGAAATCAATAATGTCAAAACCAAATCCATCACGTTCAGCAACGTGGTTTGAAATTTTAGGAATTAACTTGTCGTAGCTTGAATTTAAGCGCTTGTAGTTTCTAGTAAAGTTTTGTCGGCTGTCACGACAAATAAGTTCTGTAAGAAGACTTACATATTCCTTATCTTTTTCAGAAACATCACTTTTGTTTAAAATAGATGTTGTTCTAGAAAGAACAGAGAGTTGAACATAAAGCTCAATGGCCATATTAGCAATTCTCATTTGTGGCAACTCATTACCAATAATATTTTTCCCATATTTCATAATGGTGTTTTCAACGGCAATTGAAAAATCATTAAGTGCACTAGCAAAGTGAGAACCATGAGTCTCAAGACTAGGATGGACTTTCGTAAGTGTTTTAGAGCCTACGTATTTTGCAATTCTTTTCTTGGCAAAATCCGAAAGAATTCCCACTGACTTAATTGGGTCTTGTATGGCCTTTGAAACATCGGCAACTTTCCCAAGCTCTTTTAGTGAATCTGACGGACCTTTGATACCCGAAAGTGCAGTAAAAATTCTTAGGATTTCATTTGTTCCTTCGAAAATCATATTAATTCGGGCGTCACGCATAATTCTCTCATAAGGGTACTCCCTCATGTAAGCATTACCAGCACCGATTTGTGTTGCCATATCAATGGTGTTCCAAAGCTTTTCAGAGCAATAAATTTTACAAATTGCTGATTCATGGGAGAACTCACTCATCCCTTGAGTGATTTTACCAGTCGTCATGTAGACAATCGACTCTGCAGCATAAATATTCGCAGCCATCGTCGTTAATTTTTCCTGGATCAATCCAAAATTTACTATGTAATCAGTAAACTGCTTTCTTGTTTTTGCCTGAGCAGTGGCCAATTTTAAAATTGCTTTCATCCCACCTACTGACCCAGAACCTAAAGAGAGTCGGCCAGTATTGAGAACATTCATCGCAATTTTAAAACCTTTACCTGGCTCGCCAATAATATTACTTGCAGGAACTTTGACATTATCAAAGTAGACGGCACGTGTTTCAGAGGCACGAATCCCCATTTTGTCTTCTTTTTCACCAAAAGAAATACCTGGCATATCTTTTTCAACAATAAAGCAGGTTATTTTTTCAACAGTTTTTCCATCTTCCTCGTGCTCCGTTTTTGCAAAAACAGAATAGAAAGTAGCCATTCCAGCATTTGTGATCCAAAGCTTTTGACCAGAAATGGTGTATGTCCCATCGGAATTTTTTGTTGCCTTTGTTTTTATTGAGTAAGCATCAGAGCCTGAGCCTGGCTCAGTTAAACAGAAAGAAGCCCAGCACTCACCTGAAGCGAGCCTTGGAAGCCATTTTTTCTTTTGTTCTTCATTACCTTCATTAAGAAGGGCCTTAAAACCAATGGATTGGTGAGCACCAAGTGTTGTCGCAATTGAACCATCAATTCCAGCGATTTCAGAAAAAACTCGAGCATAAAGCGTGGTATCAAGCCCAAGTCCACCGTATTCCTCTCCTACCCCTAGACCACAAAGACCCAAACCGGCCAGACCATCAAGGACTTCTTTTGGAATTTTTGCATCTTTATCCATTTTGGCAGCATCGATATTTGACTGAGCATATTTGTCAACTGCATCGATCATGGCCTTTGCCATTTCAATTTGGCCTTCACTGAAATGGGGAAATGGAAATACTTCCTCTTCCATGACTTCTCCATAAAACATGTGCTTTACAATTGAAGGAATCTCTTTGTTTGAATCGTGTGACATATGACCCTCTTTTAAGATGAGAATTAATCATAGATATTATAAAGTTGAGCACCGATCAAAGTACAGTAAAAGTCTTTAAACATAAGTGAGTTAGTTCACTTATGTTTATCCGACAAAGATACTCCAACTTAATTCCCATCAAGTACACTTGCACATCACATTAAATTTTATGACAATAAATTGATGATAAATAAAATCAAAGACTTCCTTAATAGGAAGCGAAGTAAAAATGCTTCAAGTGACTTTTCTGATCAGGTTGATAATCTGGCCAGTAATTCTGCTGAAGAAAATACTGGTAAATTTAAACTTTCAGACATGAGTTCTGAGTCAGAAAATTTTTCAGACACTCCAAAGCTTTCACTAAAAGAAAGAGTGACTGAGGCATTTTCAAGAATCAAAAGAACACGCTCAGAGGGAAAATCTTTTAATTTTTCAACTCTTTTACCAAAAAGTGACTCGCTTCTTTCACCAAGCCTTAGTCAAGGAATTGAAAAATTTCTCAACCGATCTTCGAGAGAGCATATCCATCAAGTAGCCCTTGTATTAATGGTTTGCTCAATCACTTACACATTGGGAAAAGTAACAGCTCTCGTAATGCGCGGAACACCTGCACTCGATACGGCCAAGGATTTTACTGTAAGCATTCCACTTGATGAAGCTTTTAATACAGCAACTTTGGCGCAAGTTAAAAGTATCAATATTTTCCGAACGAATGCCGGACTTGGTGGTAAGAAGAACATAATTGCAGATAAGAAGTGTGACGAAGCTGAACAAAGAAGCACCTTACCTATTAAGCTAGTCAATACGATCGTTCTTCAAGATACAATTAAGTCACTTGCTTCTGTCCAAGTCAGGGGAGAAAGACTGTTGCAAGAAGTTCGAGTTGGGGATCAGATCTCAACTATCGCTAAAATTTTTAAAATAACTCGCCTTGAAATTTTGGTCAAAAATTTAGAGAGCGGAATGTGTGAATCAATTGCTTCAGACAGTAAAAATATTGAGAGGAGCTCTCCAATATCTGTTATGTCACCTGCGCAAAGCAGAGACTACAAGGCAAATAAAAAGATCTCAGGGATTGAAAATGTTGGAAACAAATTTGGAATATCAAAAGCATTATTAGACGATAAGCTTAAAGATATTGCTAACATACTCACTCAGGCCCGCGCAGTAAAAATTCAAAATCCTGATGGCAGTATTGCCTTTAAAATGACTGAACTTGATCCTCAGGGGATTTTTCCCTACTTGGGTATACAAGATCAAGACATCATCACTTCGATTAATGGCAAACCAATTTATGACATGAATGAAGTAATGAACCTATTTGGACGAATAAAAAATTTAGATAATTTATCTTTGGGAATAAAAAGAGAAGGAACTGATTCAGTTCAAGAGTATTCCATTAAGAAATAAGGAACGATTATGAGGACAAGAAGTCAAAAAAAGCGTTTCATTGGACCTGCACTTTTTGCGGCACTCATTTTGACGCATCAGTCAGCCTTTGGACAATTTAACAAGTATCGTTCCCAGACAAGATTTAACCCTGACAAAGAAGGAAGCCCTCAACCACGTCAGGACGAAAGCTCAACACCCAACGAAGAAACGATGGCGGCAGAAGATGCTGCAGCTGCTGTAAAGGCTGCTCAGAAACTTGAAAAAGAATCTGAATCAATTGATTCTGAAGAAATGGAAAATGAGTCCGCTTTCTCAAGCGACGAAGATGATGATGCAAACCAGGAAACTTTTGGAGATCGACCTGCCCCAAAACAAAATGATCAGGCCAAAAATAGTAAATATGTAAATTTAAATCCTGAAACGGCTTTTGGCCCTGAAATCGTTGAAAGTTTTGACTTTCCAGATACAGATATTATGGAAATTACAAAACACATGCAAAAGCTTACTGGAATCAATTTGATTCTTGATAAAGACGTTAAGGGTAAAGTTTCCATCATTGCACCAACTCCAATTACAGTCGGAGACGCTTGGAAGGCCTATCTTGCAGCTTTAAATATGGCCGGTTACTCACTTATTAAGACTGGTGCGTTTTATAAGGTTATCAATGCAAGAGATATTCGCTACACACCAACAAAAATTTATACAGGTAACTACACTCCAGACACTGAAAACTACCTAATGAGAGTTATTTCTCTTAAGCACGTTTCAGCTGCTGAGATCGCAAGAAATTTCAGACCTTTCATGAGTCGTTATGGGCGACTAATTGATATCAAACAAACAAACACTATTATTATTGCTGATACCGGTTCAAATATTAACCGACTTGCAAAAATGGTTAAGTTTCTCGATGTCCCAGGTCACGAAGAAACTCTTCAGATTGTGCGAGTAAAGAATTCATCTGCTCAAGAGATTGCAAAACTTCTGGATAATATATTAAAAGGTGGTGGCGGTGCTGCCAATGCGAGACCAGGAGCTTCGACTCCACGATTTACTGGTTCAGGAGGCGAATCGTCCCAGACATCTATTTCTAGAATTATTGCAGAGCCTAGAACAAACTCGATTATTGCCATGGCAAATGCAGAGGGTGCAAAACAACTCAAGGATTTGATCGCGAAACTTGATGTTAAACTTGTTTCTTCAAGTTCAAATCGAGTTCACGTTTACTATTTAAATTATGGTGACTCTGAAGAGCTGTCCAAAACGCTTTCAAGTATCGTCACTGGTGCAACGGCCAAGGATGGTGCAGGTGCTGCAGGAGCCGCGACTCGCTTCTCTTCATTTGGTGGGCCTGCAGAAAATCCAATTTTCTCAGCTGAAGTAAAAATAACTTCTGACAAAAACAATAATGCTCTCGTTGTCACGGCCTCCCCTACAGATTGGTTGACTCTTAAGGACGTGATTGGAAGACTTGATATTCCACGCGACCAGGTTTATGTTGAGGGCTTGATTTTAGAAGCAAACGTCTCAAAAATTAGAAGCTTTGGAGTGGAGTACGTTGGTGCCTATGGTGCAGGTAACGTCCAACGTGCAGGCTTTACTTCAAAAAGTACCCAGTTACTGAGCCTCCTGGCCACAGGTGTTCCAACATCGATTGGTGGCTTTTTTGGTGGTGTTGGTCTCGGTCCAACAAGGGAAATTAGAACTCCTGGAGTTGGTGGTGCAGCGGGCGGAACAGCGACTGTTAATGCTGTTAACGCTTTTATTAAAGCAGTTGCATCTCACGGAAGTGCAAACGTACTAGCAACCCCACAGATTCTTGCTCTTGATAATACTGAAGCAACCTTTGAAGTTGGTGACACAGTCCCTATACAAAACTCAACTGTAGCAACAGGTGGTGTCCAAGCTTTTAGTACTGTTGATCAGGAAGCAAAACTTTCTTTAAAGATTACGCCTCAGATTAATAAAGTGACTCGATTTGTGAAACTTAAAATCAATCAGAAGATTGATGACTTTAAAGCTGGTGTGGATCAGGTACCTGGAAAGGGTCTTCCAAAAACAACGAGAGCTGCTGTTACAGAAGTCATGGTTCGTGACCGTGATACAGTTGCAATGGGTGGTCTACTAAGAGATAGAGAAAGTGTTGAAAATACAAAAGTACCTATTTTAGGTGATATTCCTGTCTTAGGCTGGCTATTCAAGAGTAGAAGTAGAACTGTTGAGAAAGTGAATCTTCTCTTTTTTATGACTCCAAAGATTCTAGCACCCTACTCTAAAACTGCTTCTGCCAATACCAAAGAAGTACTTAGTCGTCGTTCGACAGGTATGAAGGGTATGTTTGAAGATGATCAGACTGATCCAAATGCCAAAGTATCAAAAGAACTTACCCAGAAGTTAGATAAACAAATTGATGGCCCATTGTATGATCTTGCGGATGCTGATCATTATAAGAATCTAAATAATGAAGACATTGGTCGCGATGAAAATGCTATCGAGCAACCGTCTGCTCAGCCGGTGCAAGATACAGAAACGCCAGACTATCAAGACATTAAAAAGTCGGTTGAATAAATGAGAATTTCAGACGCCATAACAGAGAGTATTGAGGTTTCAAAAGAAAAAATTGGAGAGCTTCTCATTAAGCACTCTGCTCTCACTCGTCAACAACTCGACGACGCTTTGGAAACTCAGCGTGTTGAAGGTGGACTCATTGGCGAAATCCTGACTCGCAAAAATTTTGTTAATCCACATGATTTAATAAAAGTCGTTTGCTTACAAGTCGGAATCCCTCATCAGATTGATATCAAAGTTGATGAAATTGACCCTAACCTAGTTAAGGATCTTTCCATCAACTATGCAAAAAATCATGAAGTCCTTCCGGGTTTTGAAACTGATTTCACAGTAACTGTATTCATGAGTAATCCTTTCAATTACAACGTGGTCAATGATCTTCACATGATCTTTAAAAAAGAAATTAAGATCATCTGCTCAACTCCACTTCGCATCCAAGATGCCATCAATAGAGTCTATGAGAAGGCCAACAGAAATATCGTTGACTCAATTGAAGATGAATCATTTGATGAAAACATTGATCTTGATGGGCCAATTGATATTTTAGATGCAACTGCTGATGAGGCACCCGTTATTCGTTTTGTGAACTCTGTCATCTTTAGAGCAGTGAAAGAAAGAGCATCAGATATTCATATCGAGCCTTATGAAAGGGAAACAGTCTATCGCTTCAGAATTAATGGGGTCATGACTGAGATTCTTCGCCAACCTAAAAAAACTCATGCTGCCGTTTCTTCTCGTATTAAAGTTATGGCAAAGCTAGATATTGCCGAAAAACGTCTTCCTCAAGATGGTCGTATCAAAATTAAAATCGCCGGTAAGGACGTTGATATTCGTCTTTCTACAATTCCTATTCAGGCCGGCGAACGTATTGTTATGCGTATTCTTGAAAAAAATAATACCGTTCTCCGTCTTGAGGCCTTAGGTTTTCGCGGTAAGGTCCTAGAAGGCCTCCAAGACCTTGGTGCACGCAAACACGGCGTTTTATATGTTACTGGCCCAACTGGTCACGGTAAAACAACGACACTCATGGCAATTCTTGATCGAATCAACTCTCCAGATAAAATGATCATCACTGTTGAAGATCCTGTGGAGTACGAGGTTCCAGGAATCTCGCAAATTCAAGTTAATCATAAGATCGATCTCTCCTTTGCAGTTGCCCTGCGCTCAATTCTTCGCCAAAACCCAGACGTCGTGATGGTTGGGGAAACACGGGATAAAGAGACTGCAGAAATTGCCATTAACGCCTCATTAACGGGTCACTTTGTGCTTTCAACTCTGCATACAAATGATTCGTCCTCTGCTCCTACTCGATTAATTGACATGGGAGTTCAGCCGTTTCTAATTTCGTCTTCACTAGTTGGAGTTCTTGCTCAACGTCTTGTAAGAACACTGTGTAGTGCCTGTAAGCAAAAAACAAATTTAACTGAATTTGAAAGAGTTGTTTTAGATATAGAAGACCTTCCAAATACGGCCACAGTTTTTAAGCCTGTAGGTTGTCCAAAATGTCACGCCACAGGTTACTCAGGAAGAACAGTTGTTTCAGAACTTCTCATTATTAATGATGAAATCCGAGCTCTTATTATTCAAAAAGTTGATGCTGCCACAATAAAAAAAGCAGCCGTTCGGGCAGGAATGAGAACTCTTCGAGGTGACGCCTTAGATAAAATCTTTGAAGGAATCACTTCCGTTGAAGAAATTTTACGCGCCATCAACGCCGAGGAGAGCCACTAATTTATGCCTATTTACGCTTATAAAGGTCTCGATCGCTCTGGCAAAGAAGTTAAGAATACTCTGAACGTTGAGAGTATTAATGCTGCTAAACAAAGAATCAAATCAATGGGTATCATGCTCATCGATATTAAAGAGCAAAAAGCCCAAGGTACAAGTGGCGGAAGTAGTTTTCTTAAATTTGGCGGAAGTGTTGGCGTAGAAGATCTGGCAATGATGACACGACAACTTGCCACTCTCATCAAAGCAAAGATTCAAATTGTAGAAGCTTTAGCTGCACTTGTTGATCAGGTTGAAAACGTCACTCTACGCCTTGTTCTTGCTGATCTTCGCCAAAAAGTAAATGAAGGTGCAAGCTTGGCCAAGGCCCTGCAAGACCATCCAAAAGTTTTTAACTCCGTTTATATCAACATGGTTGAGGCCGGAGAAGCATCAGGAACTCTTGAAATTGTTCTTCTTCGATT
>CANHJD010000035.1 GCA_947461145.1 Bacteriovoracaceae bacterium | reverse complement strand
TGGGTTAATAAATCTTCGACTTGTATAAATGAAGAATATTTTAGATCCCGTAAGTTTTTCCACTTGTCCTCATGTCCAAAATGGTCACAAAGAATAATATCTTGTTCTCCTAAATCATTTAGGTGCTTAACAATTACACTTCCAATAAATCCAGCAGCTCCAGTCACTAAAATCATGAAATTTCCTCAAAAGTTTATTCTCTCCTATCATAGAAAAGTCGCAGTGCAAAAGTCTATTTTAAAGCACTTTGAATACTTGGAAATCCCTTGGTTTTGAGATACAAATTCTCCAAATTCAAAAGGGGCCTTATGAACGTCGAAAACTGGATGATTGAAGAGTCTTTTCGTAATACTTTCGCCATGGGTTTTAAGGTCAAAAAATACCTTCACTCTGAGCAATCAAAATTCCAAAAAATTGATGTGGTTGAAACTGAATCAGTGGGAAAACTTCTCCTTCTTGATGGCAAGACCATGGTTTCCGATAAAGACGAATTCGTTTATCACGAAGTGGTTTCCCATATCCCTTATATGGTTAGCAGAAACTGTAAGAAAGTCCTTATCATCGGAGGTGGTGATGGAGGAGTCGTCAGAGAATTCGTAAAGCACAAAGATATTGAACAAATTGATCTCGTGGAGATTGATGAGCGCGTAATAGAAGTTTCTAAAATTCACTTCCCCGATTGTACATCTGGTCTTTCTGATAAGCGCGTGCGTGTTCTTCCAGAAGATGGCTTCGCCTTCATTAAGCGTGCAAAAAATGAATATGACATTATTGTTGTTGATTCTACCGACCCTGTAGACTTTGCTTCGGGATTATTTACCGACGAATTTTACTCTGACGTCTACAATGCTCTCACTGAAGATGGAATTATGATGAACCAAACAGAGAATCCATTTCTCGATGAGTGGGGAATTAAAAGTATCTACAACAACATGAGAAAGGTATTTCCTGTTGTGAACTCCTTCAATGCTCCTATGCTGATCTATCCAGGAGTTTACTGGACTTTTGGGTTCTCTTCCAAAAAATATAAGGCCACAGATATTAATCCAACAAAAACCTTGGGCATGACTGAGATCCAGCGCAACCTTAAGTGGTACAACATGGATTGGCATAAAGGGACTTTCTCTATTTCAAATTTCCATAAACAAATGATTGGACAGGAGTAAGCAGTGAAAGAACCACGCTTAATAAAAGAAGTTGAAGGACTTGAACACGCCAAAGCTTTTATAGGTACAGAGTTTGCCGCGGCGATCTTCTCTCATTCGACACACTTAATTGGTTTTGCTTTTGATGGTACGACAAGCTTTCGCCCTGGAGCAAGATTTGCACCAGGTGCAATTCGTGAGGCTTCATATGGCCTAGAGGACTACTCTCCCTATCTCGATAAAGATATCACTGACTATAATATTATCACCATGGGAGATCTTCCGATATATCCATCAAAATGGCACATCACCAATGATTTTTTCATGGAGATGGTAAAAGATTTAGATCTTAAAAAAGATGAGATCAAATTTCTAACAATTGGTGGAGAACACTCGATTTCTTACGGCCCAATTGTGACTCATTTAAATCACTACCCTGATTTAGTTGTTTTGCACCTTGATGCTCATACAGATCTTCGTGATGGCTACCTTGAAGAAAAATACTCACATGCTTCTATCATTAGAAGAATCCTAGATCACTTCACTCCAAAGAATCGCCTTATCCAATACGGTATTCGTTCTGGGCCAAGACAAGAATTTAATTGGATGAAAGAAAACAAGACATTGGCAAGCTCTCTAAAAGAGTGTTGTGAGTGGCTTGAAGAGCTTCCTGATACACGTCCAATCTACCTAACTCTTGATCTAGATTTCTTCGATCCAGGTTTTTTTCCTGGTACAGGGACTCCAGAGGCCGGAGGAGAGGATTGGCATGGTTTTATGAAAATCTTGAAAATTCTTAATCGTAAAAACCTAGTTGGTGCTGATGTTGTAGAGCTTGCTCCAATGCTAGATGCAACTGGTAACTCTTCTTGTTTTGCTTCAAAAGTTGTTAGAGAGGTCACTCTCGCGATGAATAAATAGTCCCCGTAACTATCTGATATCTAAGTCAAAACGAAGTTCAGGCTCGAGAAAATTCGAGTCTGAACCGATAAATAGACTTAACTGAACTCCAAAATTTCCCTAGGAAAAGATTTAATGAAAAAAAGGCTCTCTCGCCTAGAAAGTAATCGAGAAACCCGCAGGGTTCTAAATCGTCACGGCGTTGATCTAACCTATTGCCAATATTCTTGCTGTGGCACTGAAGTGAAGCTTACCGGCTGGCTTTGCAAATTAGATGGCACAGACTTTAATGGAGCCCAAATAGAAGCTGTGCTTCAAGACTTTATGAGGGTTTTACCTGGGATGATGGTTATGGGCCATTTTGAGAACTGGAATTTCACTACCGATCACATCACCTTTCTTGGGGAGAAAAGAAAATATACTCCAGGAACAGAAAAAGAAAATGAAGAGCTGGAAAAACTTGAAACAGGTTCAACCAAGGCCAGTTAATTTCTAGGGCTCTTCACTCATATGTTTTTTGTGCAGGTATGGATGAACAATCCAGGCCACTGCTAATATCCCAATCTCATAAAGAACCATCATGGGAATCCAAACAGACATCATGCTGAGAATATCAGTTGTGGGAGTAATGATGGCGGATGCGACCGCAAAAATTACTGCCGTATAGCGCCTCCAAGATCGTAAAGAGTACTTCGTCACTAATCCCATGAAGCCCATGATAAGGATGATATTGGGAAGCTGAAACAGTAAGCCTAGAAAGACGAGGATTTTTGAGGCCAGAAGTAAGTACTCCTGCAAATTAAGCATCGCCTCGACATTCTGGACGCCGTAAGACATTAAAGTTTTAAAAGTGAACGGAAATAAGATGTAGTAGCCAAAAGAGGCTCCGCAAAGAAAAAGCAAAAAACCAACCACAATAAATGGACGTATAGCACTTACTTCTTTTTCATAAAGACCAGGTTTAATAAAAAGCCATGCTTCTCGAAACCAGAATGGACTAGCAAAAAATATACTGGACCAGAGAGCAATTTGAAGTTCGGCCATGACCTTGTCAAATAGGCCTGTGAAGATCACTTTCCCAGAAGACCCCAAAGCCTCTCTTAAGGGAATGAGGAGAAATTCAGAAATTGCGGAGGAGTAAGTGTAACAAATTGAAAAGGAGATCAATAAGATGATTACTGTTCTAATCAGCCTTACCCTTAATTCCTCTAAATGCTCCATAAATGTCATTTCTTTCATGGCCATATCATAGCGTTAAGAAAATTTTCTGTCTTATCTTTTCTAAATTTAAAGGTAGAATAGACTTATGAAATGGCTAGTCATCCCCCTTTTTTTCCTTTTCAGTGCTCCCTCAATGGGTGTTAGAGACGAACGACAGTTACTCAAATGCTTAGGTGCGGAAGAAAAAAGATTTCACCTTAATAAAGACCTAGGCCCCCTCTATGACCTCAACCAGAGACTTATCTCTGAGATGCTTCAAATACCAAAAGCCGAAATTCACGGAAATTACTTTGAGGAAATTTGTGGCAAGGGAAGCTTCTCCCCAAGCTGGAAATTACTGGAGCTTTCAATCAGTAAAGGCAAAGAAGTTTTTGAAATTCCTGAAGGCATCACTGGGAATGAAAAACAAATGGCCGTCAGAATGATTGATGACTTCCTGGAAGCCACAAGAGAAATTTTTCTAAATCTCATGACCCAAATCCAGGCAGCCTCCCCTTCTCCGTCATGCTTAAAAGAGGAAATTCCAGAATTAGATTCGTTTTTCAATGATATAAAGTATCTTCAAGAAGATGTAGATATAAGTACGATTTTTGCCGGCAGAGAGATTAAAATTTTTATGAGGCTAAAAGATTACCCTCAGGCATTTAAAAGATGTCAGTTCCGAATTAAAAAGAAACTTAAGTCTGCATCTAAACCAGCCGCCAAAAAGTCTTGAAGACGTCTGGAAACGACTTCTTCCTCTAATTGAGAAACTGTCCTATCAAATTTTATGATCACTTGATTGCCCTGAAAGCTTTTTACTTCCATTTTCCAGTCAAGAGATTCTGGGAAACAACTTAAAAGGTAATCAATCTCAATCAGCCAATTGGCCCGGGATTTTTCCTTATAAAAGTGTGCCTGTGATTTCGGTTTATTAACATTCATCCATTTTGTTAATTGAACAACACAAGATCTGCAGCCCATTCCGGCCTTCGTCTCAAGTCCAAGCCCTTCAGGAGTAGGATCTTCGCTTTTCTTAATATACTTGAGGACATCACTTTCACGAACTCCAAAACAGCGACAAATAAGTGGGTCTATTTCTTTATAAAGATATTCACGTCCTTGATAAATACTCAGCCCGGCCCGGAGAAGCTCTAGAGGATAAAAAAAGATATGCTCCTCCAACTCTCCTTTAAACTCCCAGTATGTCTGATCATGCTGAAAATTATGGCTCCAATTATTAAGTGAAAAATTTAGGAGTTCATGAAGTGATCTACCAACTACTATTGAGCAGAGGGAACCCAACCAAGGATCAGTTTTACCTGTGTAGCTTGCATGGGTAAGAACGTCTTTCGTATCAAATTTTAAATAGAGCGCTTGTGAAGTTGCTTCTAGCTGCACATAAGCAGAAGAATTCTCCATTTCTGATTGATTAGTACCTGATAGGAAATCCTTAAATCTTATCATCTTCTGCAGTCCACTCATCAGGAGAAAAAGTAGTCATAATCTCATGCCCAGATTCGGTAATACATATAGTATGCTCAAACTGTGCTGACCAAGATCTATCTTTTGTCACAACTGTCCATCCATCTTCCAAAACTTTGCAATGCCTTTTACCAAAGTTAATCATTGGCTCAATAGTAAAAGTCATTCCCGGACGTAACTCAACTCCAGTGCCACGTTTTCCAAAGTGTGTAATCTGAGGCTCTTCGTGAAAGACTCTACCAATTCCATGACCACAATATTCATGAACGACTGAAAAACCGTTATCGTGAGCAATTTCTTCAATAATAGCTCCAATGTCACCAACTCGTGCTCCGGGCCTACAAACAGCAATTCCGGCCATAAGACACTGATGAGTGACATCAACTAGTTTTTTTATTTCGGGCTTCACGTCACCTATCAAAAAAGTATGATTTGTATCTCCGTGGAAACCTTTATAGATCGTTGTCACATCCAAATTTACAATATCACCATTTTTTAGCACATCCTTCTTTGAGGGAATGCCATGACAAATGACCTCATTAAGTGAAGTACAAAGTGAAGCTGGGAAGCCGTGATAATTCAGCGTCGCAGGAATACCATTTCGATTGATGGTATATTCATGACACATCTTGTTAATATCTTCAGTGGTCATGCCAACTCTCAGATTTTTTCCCAAAAAGTGCAGAGTCTTAGCTGCCATCTTGCAGGACTCTTTCATTATTTCAATTTCTCTAGTCGATTTAAGAGTAATCATAGTGCTTCACTTATACACTTTTAGCTTTATTTAAGCTAGTTTCAAGCTATGAAAACCTTTACGGTAATAAGGACTAACTCCTCCCCCTATCATGGGAAAGATTTTGAGCAAAAAGAGCAAATGAGGCTGGAAAAACTTCCTGGCCTAAATTGGAGAAAACTGGAGGAAGAAATTCCAGAAGAACCAGTTATATTAATTACCAATACACATACCCGATTAAATCAACTCTCTCCATGGCTACTCGACAATACAAAACTCATCGTTCATTCCAACTCAGGATATGACAATTTCACTGAAGATAGAAAACTCTGGGAAAACATCCCCACCATTGTAGGACATGAAATACGGGCACAGGCCGTAGCCGAATACTACCTGTGTGCTCTTTTTAATGGCTTGAGTGAAATTCCTCAGCATTTGATCTGGAACAGGTCACGCCATTGGGAGCGGCCTCTGCTTAAAGATCAGAGGATCCTCTTAATTGGTTTTGGCCATGTAGGTAAGATTCTTACTACGACTCTAAAGGCAATTGGCTGTAACGTGACTATTATTGATCCACTAATTGAGGGTAATTTTTCTCGTTGGGAAGAAGTGAAATTAGATGAATATAAAATTGTCCTATTATGCTGCAGTCTCAACTCTTCAACATATCATCTTTGTAACAAGTTCTTTTTTGAGAAGGCCCACCCCGAACTTCTTCTGATTAACGGCGCTAGGGGAAAAATTATTCAAGAAAAAGCGTTGAGAGAATTTTTGCTCTCACACCCCAGGGCAATGGCGTATCTTGATGTTTTTGAGCAAGAGCCCTTTGATGAATCTTGGCACCATTTTCCTCAGGTTTGGAAAACTAGTCATATAGCAGGAGTTTATTCCGATTTAGACGAAGCCATTATACAATTTGAAGAAAAAACAATTAATGATTTTCTTTCACTCAAAGATCTTGAATTTAAGTTAAAATACAAAATGCAATTACTGCAGAACAAATGGATTAAAGGGGAATTAATTTGAAAGGCTTAACTCAACTTTTGACGATTCCTGGAAATGGCATCTTCACTGTAAGTACTGGGCAAGCAAAAAAAGACAAACTGATTAAGGCCCTATACGGTACCGGATCAGCGGATAAAGCTCAAAAAACATGGGAAAAATCTCTAACTAAAATGTCTACGGAACTTCCATTTATTTTGGGTATTCCATCTGATAATGGTGGCGGGATTCAGCGTGGTGCGAACTGGGGGCCGTTGGCAGTCAGAGAAGAAATTCTCCCCTTACATAAAACCTTTCAAGATCTCGGAGATGTTAGAGTAATTCCTCATCTCCTTCATGACAAATATTTAAACGAAAAAACAATTCAGGATTGCCAGAGAGCACTTTACGGAAAAAAAAACAAACTTCCCGTTTCACCTCTTAGTATTGCCGAGGAAGCATTAAAAAATATCTACAAGAAATTTCCTGCTGCCAAAATCCTAGGTCTTGGTGGAGACCACTCTACCAGTTACCCGCTAATTAAAAGCTGGTTATTAAGCAGAAAGAAAAAAAATACTTCGGGTGTTCTGCACTTCGATGCCCACACAGATCTACTAGAGCGCAGGCTTGGTATTGATTTATGTTTTGGAACATGGACCTATCATATTCTAGATCTCCTTTCTACGAGGGATCACATCGTTCAGCTTGGTATTCGTGCAAGTGGAAAAAGTAAAAAGTACTGGAAAGAGAATCTTGGTGTTGAACAGTACTGGGCCAAAGATGTAAATTCTTGGGGCGTAGAAAAAGTTTATCTAAAGCTTAAAAATCATTACAAAAAATTAGGAATTGAAGAACTCTACATAACTTTTGACATTGATGCTCTCGATGCCTCATATGCATCTGCAACGGGCACACCTGAGCCAGAGGGCTTACTTCCTTCAGACTGCGCAGCTATTATCGGGCTTTTAAGCAACGACTTTAAAATTACCGGTGCCGACTTGATGGAGGTCGCTCCTTTTGTAAGCCCAGATGGTGTTAGTGAATCGGAGCGCAGATCATCAGTAACGGTTGCAGGAGATATAGCAAAAATATTACTTCATGCTTTGAACAAATGAGAAAAATAACCTTTCCTCCTGTTGAAACGGCAAATGAAGACGGAATTGTTGCCGTAGGCGGTGATCTTGAAATAGACACCCTCATTACTGCCTACAGGCACGGTATCTTTCCATGGCCAATTTCAATTGATCTACCCTTGGCCTGGTTCTCGCCAGACCCAAGAGGCATACTCCATTTGGAAGAAATCCATATTTCAAAGTCCTTCCAAAAATTTTTAAAAAAGAACAAATTTAAGGTTACATACAATCTAGAATTTCAAAGAGTGATTGAACTCTGTGCAAAGACAAATAGAAAAAATCAGTCTTCAACTTGGATCACCCCTGAAATTATTGAAGGTTATGTGCAAATGTTCAACTCTGGATATGCCTACTCCGTTGAGGTCTGGAATGATGACGAATTAATTGCCGGACTTTATGGTGTTTGCTTGGGGAACTTTATTTCAGGTGAGTCTATGTTCACGAGTGAAGACAATGCCTCAAAATACGCGCTTTTTTGTCTCATTGAAAAACTAAAAAACAAGGGCATTCGCTGGATGGACACCCAAATGGTTACGCCAGTAGTAGAATCATTTGGAGGGAGATATATTTCTCGCCCAGAGTTTCTGCAAAAAATTTCAGAAATAAACTGGGCGAGAGAAAGAAATGAAATTTTTTAAGTGTAGCTTAAATGAAGACGTTGATTAGCATTAAGAGTACGGATAACTTCATCAATAAAGTCACGACAAGATCTTTCAAGTTTTACTTTCTCCCCTCTTGAATAGGCTTCAAGACGAGCTTTAAAATCCTGATAATTCATATTTAATTCGGCCGCTAACTCTTCACAACGCTTTTTAAATCTATGATCACGTTCAATAAGTTCAGACATCTTTTTTGAAACTTCTTGCTTAAGGGTTGCAGGAGTATAAACATTTTTTATCTCTGCCAAACCAAGGGCCTTAAGTGCTTTGATGTAAACGTAGCCAATATCAAATTCAAACCATCGATGACGGAAAGAACAAGATCGCATATGACCATGGTGATTATTATGATCCAACTCTCCACAAATAATGAAGTTTAGAGGAAATAAAAAACCAATATTTCTGCTGTTATCAGTAGTGATATGGTTTCTATAACCCCACCAGTGAGCAATTGCATTCACTCCACCGATCGCGAAAATAGGCGAAACTAAGAAGTTAGTAACACTAAGAATAGAACCCCAAAGTGGGCCAAAAAGTACAATCATTGCAACACTCATAATTACTGGACCAGTAAAAGAGTTCTTCTCCATATAAGTTTCGATTTTATTAGTATGGATAGTCTTTTTTATTTTAAGAACTTCTGGAAGGGACTTTCCATTTGAATAATCAAAAACACCAAGAAAAAGTGCATGCCAAATACCCTTTTGAACAGGACTATGTGGGTCTTTCTCAAGATCCGAATGGGCATGATGAAAAATATGAACTGAAACCCACTCTGCCTTATTAAGCGATGTAACCAACCAAAGCCAGATCTGCATTGGCATATCAATCCACTTATTAAGAATAACACCTTTATGGGTATGATAACGGTGGTATGACAAGCTCATACAGGTAATTGTTATGTGAGCAATCACACAGGCATAAATGGAAATAAAGACAAAAGGGTGCGCTGCAACAAATTGTCCAAATAGCCCATAACTGCCTAAGTTGTTAGTTACAAGATAAGTTACACTGATGAATGTTAAGACAAAAAATGAAGCCAATTTAACCATGATACTTCCTTATCAAGACCGATATACCGACTGAATCTCGCCCGACATAATTAACAAACCTTCGGGAGCAAATTCTACGCAAAGACCACAACCGATACATCCGCGATCGTCAATTATGATGGCGTCTGCCCTCATTTCAATCGCCTGAGTCGGGCATATAGTCTCACACAATTTTGACTCTTTCCACAAAGATAATTTCTGAGCATCACCAATAAACAATGGTTTACGCTTCAATCTTGGGGAGTAAAAGTACAACTTTGTTGGCCAAACTGTGCGATGTAATTTGAAAAATTTAAACAATTTTTCACCGACAAGCTTGCGTATTTGTCGATGAGACCACCAGCCCCGAAAAAACGAAATTTTATCATAAAATTTTCTATTCAATATCATACACTAAACCCTATCGATCTAACTCTGACTGTCTAATTCCTAGGCTTGCAAGGCAAGCCTTCAATTGTTCCTCACGAATGTCTAAAATAAAATGTGGCAGGGCCTGAGCAAGAGGAAAACTTGGCGTTTTAATTTTCACTCTATATGGCAGACTAGGACCATTCATCATTACTAAAAATCCTGCTTCACCATTCGGAGATTCTAGTCCAGTGTATTGCCACCTTAGATTTAACTCTGATTTTTCAAAAACTTCTTTCACTCCCAAGAACCCCTTATCAAAATCAGGATTAATGATTTCTCCCATTGGAAGATTATCTATAACCTGAGTGACAATTCTAAAGCTTTGCAAAATTTCCTCATATCTAACGAGGTACCTCTCGTAAGCTGTGCCGTGAATCCCAACAGGGATATCAAAATCAATATCTTGATAAAAATAAAATGGCTGAGATTTTCTTAAATCAAAGTTTAATCCAGAGGCTCTCATGGCTGGGCCACTAACTCCCCACTGTAGTGCAGTCTGAGCACTAACTTCAGCTCCCTTTAGATTTTCTCTAAAGACTTTTTGTCCAATCAAAGAGTTATGAATAATTCTTAAGGCCTTAGCAACAACTTCACAAACAGTCTGGTATTCAACAATCCAGCCATGAGGTAGATCATCCTTAACTCCGCCATAACGTGCAATTCCTAAGCCCTGCCTACGACCGCAGTATTTTTCAACTAATTCATCAATTTTTTCGCGAGCATTTAGGAATAAAACATTCTCTTCTAACTTAAGAGCAAAAGTAATCTCATGCATGACAGTAAGATGTTCCGAAATTCTCGCTAATTCCAAAAAAACAATTCTAATTGCCTGTGCCCTTTCGGGAATTTTTATTCTTAAACTATCTTCCATGACTTTGGCCCAAGCGATACTATAGATGGGAGCTGCGCCAATATTAATTTTATCAACTAGCTGAAGGGCAAGTTGCCAGTCTTTATTTTCTAAAAGTTTTTCAAGTCCTTGATGATAAAAACCAATGTTGACTTTGGAATCAACTACCTTTTTTGGATTAAAACAAACAAACCATTCAAACAGTCCAAGGCTGTACTGTGAGAATAAATCAAACTGCTTCCATTCATATGCTTCTTCAGGATATGGTGCTTCAGATTTATTAGGATTTCTACGAACTTGAGGTAATATGACTGCTTTATCTTTTGGCCAGTCAGTGGCCAAACGGCTTTTTCTTAGAGGGAAATTTGTTTGTCCATCAGGTAAAAGTAAAGACATCATTGGTTGATTAAATCTTATACCTAAAGCCTCCCATTGCTCCCTCTCCATCCACTCTGCATTTGAAAAAAGACTCGCAATGCTTGGTACGATATCGGTAGCAAAAAAAACCACATGTAAATTTAGCCTTTGATGAGTGCCCATATTTAGAAGATGGTAGGTCAACTCAAAATCAAACTCCTTGGAAGAAACCGCTGTTAAATCGACTCCAGCAATTTCTACTAAGGTTAAAAATCCAAGGTCCTCTCCCGCCATCTCCATCCAACGTAATAAATTTACTGGGCGAATAGTAATATGGTGCTGGCCTGATGAATCCATATAGCTAGGATCCTGAGATAAAAGAACTTTTGTTTTTTCAAATTCTTTCCAACTAAACATTATTAAACTTTTGATGGCATTGCTCAAGGGCGGCCAAAATATCTTCTGGTAACACTGACCAGCCGGTCAGTTCTACGGTTTTGTAATCTGAAAAATCCATAAATTCCACGAATTCATGACTTTTTAGTAAGGTTTGTGATTCTCCCATAAGAAGTACTACTTTCCCTTTGTTTAAATGATTAATTATTTCAGGCATTAATCTTTTTAACTTGAGTGAAATAACTCCATCCCAAGCTATAACCTGAGCATCAGAGATTTTATCAGTTAGATAAATTTCAAAAGGCAAAGCATGCCTGTACTTATCACCAAGAACGGCACGCCATTCTGATGAAACAAAAGGTTGATTAAGAGAAAAAATTTTAAAAACTTCTTTATTGTTCATTTAGTATATTATCTTCATTTCATCCGCTAAGTCTTTTACATGTCTTGATTTCCAAACTATATCTTCTGGAAAAATTTTCAATTTTTTCCTTATCTCTTCATTTGGATCGTTTGAGCAATCGAACTTTTTTCCGGAAATTTTAACCCAAGAGTAAATCTTCCTGTGACTTCCAAAAATATGATGGTCATAATCTAAAAATTTGTATGAACTGCTTTCAGAGCCTTGGATGGACTTTAAAAAATTTGGCAAGTAAGTCATTGCAAGATCAATACTTTTGTCCTTGCACTCACCAATACCTTTTTTAAAATCATAAATAGGCTTGCCAAATTCATTCAAGATATTTTTCTGCCAAGAGGAAGTTCTGCAATTGTAATAATAATCATCACTATGAAGTTTAAAAAATATCTTCATGTAGGCCAGAAACCAAAACTTTTCAGGATTTATATTAATATTCCCAGTATAAACAAATTTCTGACACGAATTAAAGTCTTCATAATATTTTTGAACAAATTTGCTTAATCTTGCTGAGAAACCCACAGTCTTCTTATTCTTTTTTAATTCCTCGATTAATTTTAACTTCTCTTTTAGTTCCCCTAGAGTCTTTGCAGGCCTGTCTTCGGGCTTTTCTTCCCCTACTTCTTTCCATAGCTTTTCGTATAATGAATGGCAGCCTTTTGAAATTTTTTGTGACTCTTTATTTGAAATAAAAATTGAATTGTTCTTATAATATTCCATCGCTTCTTCAATTTTTATTAACTGCCCTACGCGAGTGGCGGGATAACTAATTTTACCACCATAATTTTGACCATCTAAATTCTCAATGACTGCTTTTTCTTTTTTCCAATTAACTTCCCTCTTTAAAGCTTCAATATCTGTAATATCTTTAAATCTTAAATCCTGAGGATCTACGGCAATAAAAATCATTTTTGAGTTCCAAGTACTTTTGCCAATACAGTTTCCCTCTGGACATGACTGCTTAATAAGTGCACCCACAAGCCTAACTCGATACTCATGAAAATCTGTTAGTTTTTTAAATTTATCCTCACCTCCGTAGATAATTACTTTCTGCGGTTCACCTAATTGATCCAGGTAGCGGGGAATAGCTCCAATTGTAAAGGTAGGAGTAGAAATACTGCCTGAGTATTGATTCCAGATATCTTTTTGGGAACAGTATGAGTGCGAATAATATCTTTGGCCCGATGCTAAATCCAATTCATGAGCATAATTAGAACCCTCTGGTGTAATTATAACTACATTAACAAAGGTATCGGAGTTATTAAAATTTGGATTCACATCAAAAAACTGATGAGTTTGTGGTTTTCCATCCTGGTCAAACAAGGAATTTTCAGGATCACTGCTAAACCATTGTGTATTAGTTCTACTTAACAACTCATGGGCAATTTCTTTATCAGCTTTAAAATATGAACAACTTCCTATTAAAAGAAGCAGAAGGAAGATAAGGCTTTTCAATTGACATAATCTCAATAACATAACATCATTACTCTACTTTTCTCTCTTCGTCGCCCGGGTGGTGGAATGGTAGACACAAGGGATTTAAAATCCCTCGGATGAATAATCCGTACGAGTTCGAGTCTCGTCTTGGGCACCAACTTATTTATATTTCCTTACGACACACTTATTATAGGAATCGCCTAGGCTTATTGCCAATTTATTTTCGAGGACTTAGCAGTCCTTATGGTAATAAGTTAAGAAATAAAATCAATCAAGGCATGAGATTTCAATAGGTTAGCCCATGAAAAGAAAAAGGTCCTTAAAAGGACCTTTAATTATGGAAGAAATTTAAGTCCCGAATAGTACTGGTACGGAATTTGTTCGATCGTTTTACCGGTTATAGCACTTTTAACTTTACGCTCAATTTGATGCTGAACAAGCTTGATCATTGAAGGGTCTCCTTCAAGATTTAAAATCACCTCATTACTGCCATTGGGTTTAACTTCACCAGTAATTTCAATTTTTCTTGTTATATCTATAATTGTTCCAATACATTCAGAGTTAAAATTGCCCTTATAAGTAATTTTTCTAGCGATCATATTTTTATCCTTACTTTGCAATCATTTTAATAAATTGAATTATTGCTTTTGGAAATAAACCAAACTGAATTGTTGCCAGTGCTGAAATAAAAGCTGCAGCTGAGGCCCCCTTCAGTCTTTGATATTTTGCCATTTCTGAAGTCCCCTGTTTCATAAAAAGATAAACAATAACTCTCAAATAATAAAAGACGGAAACAACGGAAGTGAGAACCGCTAAAATCACAAGAGGGATTTCCCCCGCCATGACCGCAGTACTGAAAAGTCCATATTTCCCTATGAAACCTGAAGTTAGTGGAATCCCCGCCATTGAAAGTAAGAATATTGTTAGAAGAGTTCCGAGCAAGGGATGCTTGATTCCAAGTCCAGAGATTTGTTCTAAATGAAGATCTTTTTGATTTTTTTCTTCAAAAAGTGAAATAACCGCGAAAGCCCCCATGTTAGCAATAGCATAAAAGAATAAATAAAGAACCAAAGCTTGGGACGACTGTTCGCTTAAATTCATTGCATACAAACCGAGCAATAAATAACCCGTATGAGCAATTGTAGAAAACGAAAGCATTCTCTTAATTTCATTTTGAGATATCGCAACAAAGTTTCCGTAAATCATACTGGCCGCAGCAGAAAACCAAATAAAATTTTGGAACCATCTAAGAGGCAATATGGCTTCAATGAATACGAGATACTGAACAACTTTAGCAAATGCAATGAATGCAGTGAATTTAACAGCAGCACCCATAAAACCAGTGACGTTAGTAGCGGCCCCCTGATAAACATCTGGAAGCCAACCATGGAATGGAAAAGCACCAACCTTGAATAACATCGCTGCAACAACAAAACCTAAGCCAATATAAAAAATGATTGAAGGTGTAGTACTTTCTTTCAGGACAGTATGAAGAGTACTGAGTTCAAATGATCCAAGAGCTCCGAAAATTAGTGAGGAACCGTACAGGAACAGTGCAGATGCGAGCCCACCAAGAATAAAATATTTAAGTCCAGCCTCTGAAGAAAACCGGCTACCTCTTCGCATGGCAACCATGACATAAATAGCAAGAGACATGATCTCAAGTGCAATAAACATGAATAAGAGATGATTTGTGGAAACCATTAGAATCATACCGGCAGATGCAAAAAGCATAAGGGCATAAATCTCAGACAATAATCCTTCCTTTAGATCTTGACCATAAGTCAGAACGACTCCAAGTAAAGTAAATAAAATAATCATCATGCTAACGGTCTTAGTAAACGGAGAATAAACTAACGTTCCACCAAGTAAAGTTATGTCAGTCATGAAAAGAGCATAAGAGGTTTGAACAAGTGCTGCTAATAAGAATAAGAAGGAACAACTAAAAGCAAGTCCATGTCCTTTTGTCTTATGGGTCCCACATAATAAACTGATCAAAGCACCAAAGCTTATTGTAAATAGCGGCAATAAATTAAAGTACTCAGCTGCAGTAAGTGAAGTAAGGGGAAAAAAATTATTAATGTTCATTTGCGCCAACTTTCTGTTCTAAAGAATAAGAGTATTGATTTAAGGTTGCATCCGATTTCCAGAAGAATGCTTTTGGAAAAAATCCAATTCCAAAAACAAATATGGCCAGAACAATCATCGCGATAACTTCTTTTGTATTAAGATCATGAAGATGGTCGAGGTCAGATCTCTTACTTGGTCCAAGCATAACCATCTGATACGCTTTGAGTGCATATACAGCTCCAAGTATAACTCCTGTACCTGCAAAAAGAACGTACATAGGATGAACCTGAAAAGCCCCAAGTAAAATTGGAAACTCTCCCACGAAGCCATTTGAACCAGGTAAGGCAACCGATGAAAGAGTCATAATCATGAAGGCAATGGCCATAACCGGGACAGTCTTAGAGAGACCGCCAAATTCTTCCAAATTACGGGTGTGGAGTCTTTCATAAAGAAAGCCCACGATCATGAAAAGACCACCCGCTGAAATTCCATGATTAATCATTTGATAAAGAGACCCTGCGAGAGCGACTTTGTGGAATGAAAAAAGTCCCACCATAATATAACCCATGTGGGAAACAGAAGAATAAGCTACTAGCTTTTTAAAATCTGTCTGTGCCAGAGCACAAAATGCTCCATAAATAATGCCAATAACACCCATCAGGATAAAAAACTCGCTGAAATAATTAGCCGCCTGAGGGAAGAATGGGATGGCAATTCTCATTAGCCCATATGTGCCCAATTTTAATAAAACTGCTGCTAGAAAAACAGAACCAACAGTTGGAGCTTGAACGTGAGCATCAGGAAGCCAGGTATGGAAAGGAACCATAGGAACCTTAATGACGAATGCTAGAGCGAAAGAGAGAAACAGCCAAGTCTGTGGCGACGACAAAACTGTCTGCCAAGAACTTCCATCAAATGAAAAACCTAAATGAGAGAGCGTAACGAGAGAAGCACTTGGTTGACCAAAAAAGTCACTACTTGTTTTTATCATATAAAAAATTGAAACAAGCATGAGTAGTGAACCAACCATAGTATAGAGAAAGAATTTTACAGTCGCATAAATTCTTTCCTTACCGCCCCAGATTCCAATCAAAAAGAACATAGGTATAAGAACAACTTCCCAAAAGAAGTAAAAAAGGAATAGATCGAAAGCCAGAAAAGTTCCATACATTCCCGTCTGAAGGAACATTAACATCATGACAAAGAATTTTTCTTTTTTAAGCTCAATACCTTCGGCTGGCCACGTACCAAGAATCGCCAATGGAGAGATAAAAGCAGTCAGCATAACGAGGGGGAGACTAATACCATCGATGGCAACAAAATAATTAATTCCCCAGTCCGGTAACCAAGGAACAAAATGAGCAAGCTGAGGTTGTGCAGAGGTGCCATCAAAATTAAAGTACATAATAATCGCAAGCAAAGCACCAAATAGAGTTTGGACAAGTGCGACTGTTCTAAACTTTTTTTCAAATGCAGTTGGAGTCAAGAAGATCGCCAAAGCAAATAAAAGCGGTAAAAAAATAATCCACGTAAGCAGGTTTGAACTTGTAAGCATAACTTTTCCTTAAACCAAAACTTTAAAAATGAATAAGAGAACAATAATAAGACCCATGAGCATCATCATGGCATAAGACTGTAAGTCCCCTGTCTGAAGAACTCTTAATCCGTTACCGATTTTTTTGACCTGAGAACCAATGCCATTAACTGCTCCATCAACTACAAATTTATCGATAATCATGGCAGAAACTTCTGAAATTTTCTTAATTGGTTTAATAATGATCAAATCATACAACTCATCCACGTAGTACTTATTCGATAGAATTTTCTCAATTGGCTTAAAACTAGAAATAATATCTGTCACAAACATATGCTTCTTAAAAAGCGCAATCCCAGCTGAAAATGCAATTATCGCTACGACAGAGGACCCAACCATGACAAGTCCCTCATGAAGAGCAATTTTAACTCCAACGATTGGTAGCTGTTTCGTTGGTATAACACCCTCAAGCCAGTGAGAAAGGTAATGAGGCATATGACCTAGAAAATCACCCATTAAATGGGGAACACCCAAGAAACCACCTAAAGCAGCAAGACAGGCCAAAACATAAAGTGGGAAAGTCATAAGAAATGGAGACTCATGTAAATGATGCTCAACCTCATGGGAATATCTTTTCTGACCATAAAAAGTAAGGCTCATCATACGACCTGTATAAAAAGCGGTTAAAATGGCAGTGAGAACTCCAACGATAAAGAGATATGAAACCCCACCAGGTAAAGCAATTGACGAATAAAGTATTTCATCCTTAGAGAAAAATCCGGAGAAAAATGGAATACCAGAAATAGCAAGGGAGCCAATAAGCATTGTTAAATGCGTGTGGGGAAGATGTTTCTTAAGTGCGCCCATTTTTGTCATATCTTGCTCGCCAGAACAAGCATGGATAACTGAGCCTGAACCTAAGAAAAGAAGGGCTTTAAAAAAAGCATGAGTCATAAGATGAAATACTGCGGTTTGATAAGCACCAACTCCACAGGCCAAAAACATAAATCCAAGTTGAGATACAGTCGAGTATGCGAGAACTTTTTTAATATCAGTTTGAGCGATAGCAATAGATCCAGCAAAAAGTGCTGTAAAGGCTCCAACGTGAGCAATAACTGAAAGTGCAATTGGAGAAAGTTCAAAAAGTGGATTTAGTCTCGCAATCATATAAACACCAGCAGTAACCATGGTCGCTGCATGAATAAGAGCTGAAACAGGAGTTGGTCCACTCATCGCATCGGGCAACCAGACGTAAAGAGGCATCTGAGCTGACTTTCCTGTCGCACCAACAAATAGTGACAAACAAATAAGTGTTACGGATGGCATAATACGTGTAACGACTTCCGGATTTGCCAGAAGTGTATTGATCTCAGGTAACGTTAAAGTTCCAAGCTCTCTGAAAAGCAAGAACATACCAATTAAAAATCCAAGATCACCTACTCTATTAACAATGAAAGCTTTTTTACCAGCATTTGCTTTTTCCGTTTCAGTGTACCAGAACCCAATAAGCAAATAAGAGCAAAGACCTACTCCTTCCCAACCAAAGAAAAGAAGTGGCAGGTTATTACCCATAACAAGAAGAAGCATATTGAAACAGAAGAGGTTTAAGTAGGAGAAATATCTTCCAACACATTCTTCCTCATGCATATAGCTAATGGAATATAAATGAATCAACGTTCCAATCCCAGTGATAATCATCACGAGCAGACCAGACAGTCTATCGATCCGAAGTTCGAATGGAATATTTAATCCACCAAAATTAAACCACTCAAAACAATTAATGACTAAAGACCCCTGAGGACCTAATGCAGATAGTTTCGCAAAAGCAATAAGTGCAAAAACAAAACTAAAACCGATAAAAGAAGCTGCAACGCCACCTGCTGTATTCGCAGGAGTTTTAGCAAAACCCTTAAAGCTTAGTGGTAAAATGACAGCATTGATAAAAAAACCCACGAGAGGAGAAAGTAGTATCAAAGCAGGGAGAACTGAATTCATTGTTTCCACGAATCTTATCCTTTAAGAGTTGTTGCTTTTTGAGTTTTAATTGAACCGAAGTTTCTATAGAGGTTAACCAAAATGGATAAACCTATAGCAGACTCCGCAGCAGCTATAGTAATAATAAAAAAGACCTGAACCTGCCCCTCGATCATGTTTGAAGCTTTGGAAAAAGTCACGATTGAAAGATTTGCTGCGTTTAAAAGAAGCTCAATACCCATGAGTATCATAATGGTATCACGCCTTAGAAGAACAACGAGAAAGCCCGTTGTGAACAAAAATGCGGCAAGTAACTGGATGAGAATTTCGTTTGTCATATTTGTACCTTAATCAATTTTTCTTTTTGCTAAGACGACGGCCCCAACAACTGCAACGAGCAATGCTAAGGAAATAACTTCAAAAGAGACGTAGAACTGAGAAAATAAAGCATGTGAAAGGACTTTTGAGTTTCCACCTAACTGAGAAATCAATTCAGGAGTAAACTGACCCATTTTTTTTGCGATGGTTGGCTGATTGAAATAGTGAACAATGGCATAAGCGAGTAAACCAAAGACACTGAGTCCAAGAATAATTCCTAAAACAAAAATACCCGGCTTATCTTTAAATTCGTTCTCAGATTCACCTAGATTCAACAACATGATGGAGAAGATAAAGAGAACCATGATAGCTCCGGCATACACCACAAGTTGTATTGTGGCGATCATGTGCTCACCAATCATGCCATAGATTCCAGCAGTCATGATTAAGACACCTAGAAGGCACAATGCTGATGTAATAGGGCTTTTTGCAAACAACATCGTGAAAGCAAGACAAGCCGATATTAAGCAAAGAATAATAATGACTGGACTCATTTCTTTTCACTCCTGCCATTCATATCTCGCTTCAAATGATCAAGGTCGTAAATCGCCTGATCTCGAGAAGAAACAGCTAATTCATAATTTGTAGAAAGTTTGATGGCATCTTTCGGGCAAGCCTCTTCACAAAAGCCACAAAAGCAGCAACGTAAAGCATCGATATCAAAACTTACTGGTTTCTTTTCTTTTTTTACGCCATAAGGATTATTATCTTCATCCCTCTCATCCGCTTCGATGTGGATACACTCAGCTGGACAAATCGTTTCACAAAGATAGCAAGCAGTGCAGTTTTCAGTTTTATTTTTATCTACTGAAATAAAATGCATGCCACGGAAGCGATCGGAGTAATCTCGTTTTTTCTCTGGATAAAGAATTGTATCGTGCTTCCCAAAAAGGAAGCCTTGGATAAATCTCTTCATTGTAATCTTCATGCCAATAAGAATTGCAGGAAGATAAGCCCTTTCTTTTACTGTATACTTTTTAGAAACATTAATTGTTCCCATAAAGACCCCTTAAGAGTTGAAGTAGTAAACACCAAGTGTCACTACAACAAGGTTAATAAGTGAAATAGGAAAGAGAATCTTCCAACCTAAATCCATTAACTGATCAAATCTGAATCTAGGAAGAGTCCATCTGATCCAGACAAACATAAACATAAAGAAAGCAACTTTTGTGGCAAAACTGATGAATTCAAAAGCTGCCTTTAAATTTTGGAAACCAACCTCTCCAAAAGCAAAATGACTTCCAATCGCTTGAATGAGAGTACTCATTCCAGGAAGGATTCCGTAACCACCAAAAAAGAGTGTTGCCAAAAGACCAGAGGCCATAATCATTGCCACATATTCGGCCATAAAAAATGCAGCAAACTTCATCCCGCCGTACTCAAGGTGATAACCGGCAACAATCTCAGACTCGCCTTCAGCTAGGTCAAATGGAAGACGGTTTGTCTCAGCAAAGATTGCAATCCAGAAGATCAATGCTCCAACCGGATTTACAAATGCTCCCCAACGAGGAAGAAATCCTAGAGTACCTTGTTGCCAAGAAACCATTTCATGTGGATTGAAAGAGCCATAAACAACAAGCATCGAAAGGAGCGCAAGTCCCATTGAGATTTCATAAGATACAATCTGACTAGAGCCACGGAGAGCTCCAAGAACTGAATATTTATTTCTTGATGCCCATCCCGCAAGAATGACTGGATAAACTTCAAGTCCAGCGAATGCAAGAATAAAAATCACTCCCGTATCCATTTGTGCAACTTGAAGAATAACTTCATGCCCATTAATAATGGCCTTACTGCCAAACGGAATAACGGCCAGAGCGCAAAGAGGAGCAATTAAGGCAATAATAGGCGCCATCAAATAATAGAAACGGTTTGCATTTTTAGGAATGAAAGTTTCTTTAAAGATGAACTTCACCACATCGGCCAATGGCTGAAGTAGTCCGAACGGTCCAACACGGTTCGGTCCAACTC
This sequence comes from Bacteriovoracaceae bacterium, assembly GCA_947461145.1. Classification (GTDB taxonomy): domain Bacteria; phylum Bdellovibrionota; class Bacteriovoracia; order Bacteriovoracales; family Bacteriovoracaceae; genus Peredibacter. The sequence continues at coordinate 1,142 of CANHJD010000035.1, read as the reverse complement.
GTCTCTGCATCCAAGCAGCTCCACGGCGCTCAAACCAAACCATTATCGGGACGACTCCTAAAGTTCCCGCCAAGATTACAAGAATTTTGGCCATCATCATTGAAAGATCAAAAATTAGCGTATTTTCCATGGTCACCTTTTTAAGTTAGAGACTTCCAAACACTAACCACTTGATGAGCACTCATCGCCCCACCTTTGTGAGTAATGGCCGGATGGAATTTCTGAACAATTCCATCAGCATTTTTAAAGCTTCCCTCTTTTTCAATTGTAGAGTGACCAGCAATAACGGCCAAAATATTTTTTGTAGGGAACTTACTAATTTCACTCTGAGACCAAACACCCCAAAGGATTACTTTTTGTTCAGGCTTAATTTTTGGAACTCCAGCACGACCATTTCTGAAAATAATAGCCACGTCAGCAGTTATTTCTCCGCCAGCAAGAGCAGAAATCCCTTGTTCTTCAACTCCGCGAGTATTTGGAGTCAGATCTTTCATTTTTAAAAGCTCATCTAGTTTTTTATCGTCAGCTGAAGAAACCACACCATTCGTTCCGTTGAAATAAGATACGGCAATACTCTTACCAAAAAGAGCAGGAACCTTATCTTTTAAAAGTGCCGCTTCTTCTCTTGTGGCATCAGTACCAATAACTAATTGAACAGAAGATGCATTCTTAATCTGGGTGGAAGCTTCTGATAAAACGGTTTCAATAGAAGCAGAATGTAATCCTTCATTGTGTCTTAACAATGGAGCAACAATTCTTAAAGGATTCATCAAATCACTAAAAGAGCTCCTACCGTCATCACACATCCAATGACCATTGACCATTTCATTATAAATAGGCACGTAACGATAAACGACTTCTGAATCGGAATGAACTTCAATGTTACAGCCTTTAGAACATCGGTCACAAATTGAAGGTTTTTTTGTAAGAAACCAAGAGCGCTTTTTGAAACGGAAATCATTCCAAGTAAGTGCTCCAACTGGACAAAAGTCTGTAAGACATCCTTGATAGTCATTTGTAAGACCTGCTTCAGTAGTCGCTTCTAGCTCTTTATGCCAGCCACGATTTACCATCACAAGATCATTCGTTTTAGTAACATCGTCAGTAAAGCGAACACATCTTTCACAATGAACACATCTATT
>CANHJD010000034.1 GCA_947461145.1 Bacteriovoracaceae bacterium | reverse complement strand
TGACCAGCACGTCTTAAGCCTTTACGCGAAACGCTGGTTCTTTTCTTAGGTACTGCCACAAATGCCTCCGATATTACTCAAAATTCGATTTCTTTATTAGTTAAAAAATGAGGCTCTATTTCTATTATAGAAATGTCCTCTTGCCAAGCCAAAATTTTCCTACAGTTTTTGTGGCGCTCTCCAATCTACGCCAAGAAGGCGGGAGTCTGCGTCAAGTACTGGATATTGATCATAGTTTAGAAAAATTTGTTCATGAATCATTTCTTGGAAGTTTGCCATCCGTTTATTATAAAAATAAAGCTCATATGTGTCATTCTCAACCCAAGTCTCATCCAGACCTTCAAAGAGCTCTGTTTTGGCCATACTTTCGTCCACAAAACAGATTTTGATTGGAATCTCTAAGTTTACCTTCATTGGTTTAAGTGTCCGCACGCATTCTGTAGCATATTCTGCTTGTATGGTAGCCCTTACGATGAGAAATTCACCCATATCAAGTTTATTTTTTTTCTCTATTTCCCCAAAGATAATAAGGCTGGTTTCGGCCAAGTAAGCTTCAGGTTTTTTATCAGTGGCGTTCTCATTCATTTCGAGGAGAATTTCTTTTACCCAGTCTGTATTCTGATCAATCTCAAACTCAAAAACGGTATTGGCCGGAAGTTTGATCAAATTAATTTGGGCAGCAACTTTATTTTCGTGTTTTTGCATAAAAGCACCTTTCATTATAGAGTTCTGAGTTAGTAATAGAAAATTCTCAATCTGAGAAGGGCCCAGATGGCTTTGTGCGAAAAAATTTTAATTGCTGGATTCTCAGGCGCTGGGAAAAGCACCCTGCTAAGGAAACTTAAGTCTAACCCACTTGAAGGGTGGGAAACTTTTGACGACCTGGATCAAATAATTCTTAAAGAGAAAGGAAAAGGTCACCCAGATCTGGCTTCATTAATTGAATTTCATGGCTGGGAGAAATTTAGGCTTTGGGAGCGGCAATGTCTTGAGAGCTGGCTAAAAGAAGATGCTAAGGGGGTTTTAGCACTAGGAGGGGGAACACTTTCTCCAATTCTGTGGGAACTTTTCGGAAAAAATCGCAAAATAAAATTCTGCTTTTTAGATATTCCTTTCGAAGTTGCCTGGGAAAGAATAAGTCTTGAATCTTCTGAGCCACGTCCATTATTGCAGGCAGGTAAAAAAAATCTGGAAAAAATTTTTGAGGAAAGAGCGAAGATTTACAGTCAAATTCAGTGGAGACTGGACGGGGCGAAGAATTTAACTGAATTGTCACAAGATTTTTGGAAAGGAGTATGAAATTTTTTATTATCGTCCTTATGTTCTCTCTGAACTCTCTCTCTCAAGAGGGTTATCCTGCTTCGACCGTGGATATAGTCCAAGACTCTTTAAATAAAGCTCTAATAAAAAACTCCACCTGTTTTCCAGTTACTGTTTCTGTTAATAGCAAAGATTATCTCGTCCCATCTCAATCCGATTTTAAACTTGGTGTAGAGAGGTGGGGCCAATGGTACTGGCATCCAGGAGCTATCGGAAAAATGGAAGAGAAGGTGGTGCTCTCACCCTTGGATGGTAAGTCTGTTGCAGATTTCGGTCCAAACAGCACAGAGACTCATACCAAAGAATTTGAATTTAGTTATGATTTTAGTGTACCAGAGGGGAGTTCAGTTTATGCAATTGAGTCTGGTATCGTCATTCGAGTTGTTCAGCATTATGAGAAAGCCCATCAGGACAAAACTCGCTTAAATGAAGTGAATAAAGTAGAAATTTTCCATCAAGATGGCTCAATTGGAGCCTACGTGCATTTGAAATCACAATCTGTGAAGGTAAGGTTGTGCGAGCTGGTTTCAGCAGGCCAAATGATCGGATTAAGTGGCAACAATGGCTATAGTACAGGGCCTCACCTTCATGTCGATGTGATTCGTCCGATAGGGGCCGGAAAATTCAAAAGCATCCCACTAAAATTTTTGAGTAAATGACTTTGCGTGTCTTTTAAGGGCTTTCTGCCTGTCCAAAACTTTACATGCTAAAGAGGCTTAAGCTACCATTGACTGAAAGAATCATTAGGTCGGGAGGACCATATGCAAACCACACTTCAGGGAATTGAATTATCTGTGGCCATTTTGATGGATGACATGGCTTCGGCCAAGGAAATTGCATCAGCCTTAAGACAAAATAATATTCTTGCCCAACTCTTTCAAAATTTAGACGAATTCTGGGTTGCAACCAATATCAATACTCCTGACATTGTAATTATTGATGTGACTAAGATGAGTCAGCAAAGTGTACAATTTAAGCATCATCCAAAAGTTATTGATCAATCTTTGTGTTATGTTTTTTACTCAAAGGAAACTACAAAAGTTCTATTGCAATCAACTTATGGCTTAAAGCCTTTCGGCTATATCCACAATGATCCCTCTCTCAATTTTCAAATTATGAGTTTAGTGGAAAGAAGAATTGATTCTTTAAAACAACAAAATCAAATTAAGGAAATGGAGCTTCGGGTTCAGAGATTACAAACACGCTCACAGCGCCTTATATCGGATCGTAGTTCTGCCGAAGAATTCAAAGCACATTTTGAATTTATCAGAACTTTTTGTTCTGAAGTTGAAGCGGACTCACTCTCTAATGATTTTAGTAATGCCCTTCTACGTAAATTAGATAAATGGGAAGCAATAGATGGTTATGGTCTATATGAACTTAATCAGAGCGGCCAAAAATTAGTCTCTCCAGAAATTGCAAAGAAAAAACACCATCCTTTTCCATCACTTTGGCTTGGTCAGGCCAATTCTCACGGAATTGAAGTATTTGCCCAAGAGATGGCCCTCCAAGTTGCAAATGATTTGTTTGAGATTGAACCAGTGATGCTAAAAATCCATTCGGGTAATCAAAATCCCGATATGATTGTCTTTGTTTCTTTTAAAGAAGAGCGAATGATGAATTTTCCTTGGGATGTTTTTGAGTCCATGGTGAGTTCTAGTTTTAGAAGAATTAAGCTGCATCAACAATCTCCACAATATTCCTCTCAATTTATACCAATGTGGGAAGCCCTGGATAATATGGATAAGCTTCAACAAAGCAATATAGACTCTGATACTCGAATCCTATGTTTGAGCCTCGTGCCTGTTGTTGATGTTGCCAAGAGGCGTTTTCAGAATAAATTTTACTGGTCTGCATTTTTTAATGATTTTTTTATTCAATTGTCTGGAAGATTAGGGAAGTCTACAAAACTGTCACTATTTGGGCCTTGGCATGTTATGTTCTTTATCCCTAAGGAAGATCTTGAGGCAGAGTCACACATGCTTCAAACATTTATTAAGCACTTCGGTTATTGGAAGTTTTTTGAAGATAATTCTCAGATATTGTCAGAATCGATGCTCCCTACAATAAAATTGATTCCAGCTTCATCGTCTCAATACCTAAAAATTTTTGAGAAAGAATTTGAAGAAATCAATTCTCAGCAGGAAACGAAGCGCTTGATGACACTTAACAGGGTTGAGGGTAAAAGACTTCCTATCTAATGAGGCACTCTACCTACCTGGAGATAAACCTAAGCTTGCTCCAGGAAAATTATTCAAAAATTCAGGCCATGACTAGGGCCAGAGTCCTTCCTATGGTTAAGGCAGATGCTTATGGGAATGGGATTGTTCCTATTTCTCAATTCCTTGTGGAAGAGTGTCAGGTTGAAAGACTTGGTTGCGCCACTCTAGGTGAAGCACTGTTTTTATTTAATCAGTTTCCAGCTCTTAACGCTGAGATGATGGTGTTTTCAGATACTGAAATCTCAAATCCAGAAATTGCTGAAGCCTATAAACATTATGCAATTACACCTGTCCTACACCAACCCTCTGACCTTGAGGCTGTTCTTAAAAATCCTTCTTTAAAAAATATTCCGATTGTTTTGAAAGTAAATACGGGAATGAATCGTTTGGGTTTTACATTAGATGAATTAGAGAAAATTTCCTCTCGTCTCAAAGGCCGAGGAGTTAAGCATTTGATGACACATTTTGCCTGCTCTTATTATCCCTTAAAGAATGGAGATAAAACGCACAGGCAAATGGATGAATTTAAAAAAGCGAGAAAAATTCTTGAGAATGCAGGTGTTGAGGTCGAAGAGACTTCCGTTGCTAATTCAGGTGCAATCGAGCAACATTTTGGGCTTGATGAAACTTTTGTAAGACCAGGTCTGATGCTTTATGGTCCTCCAAGTGTTGAGCCAAAAATCTGGGATGGTCATCAAATCTCTAGATTTGTAACAAAGATTATTAAAACCTTCGATGTAAAAAAAGGTACCCCAGTTGGATACGGTATTAATGTCGCTGGAGAAGATGGATTTATAGCTGTTATTCCGATGGGGTACGCTGATTTAAGCGTTACTACAATAAGTGGAGCAGAAATAGTGATTAAGGGGCATAAAGCTAAGTTTTTTGCTCGGGTTAATATGGATATGTGTTTTCTGTTTTTTCACCCCTCCTCCGCAAAAGATTTTAAAGTTGGAGATCAAATTGAAATTTGGGGCCATAGTAATCAGACTATTTCCGACTTATCTTCTCAGATGAAAACGATTCCTTACCATTTAATGTGTGGAGTAACTAATCGAATTCCAAGAATTTATAAGGTAAAATAATTAATATGAAAGCTATGGTCGAAAAACAAATTGAACAACTTGGAAATACTGTTATGCAGATGCTCCAAGGGCTAGGTGATTTTACCAATTTCACTTTTAAGACCATATTCTGGACCTTCAAGCCGCCATATCGATTTAAATTATTGTTTGAGCAGATTTATTTCATTGGTAATAAATCTGTTTTTATCATTTTTTTGACCTCATCTTTTACTGGGGCGGTTTTCGCTTATCAAATCTATGTAGGTATGAAGGTTATTAATGCTGATTCTTTCATTGGGCCTTTAGTGACAATTGCACTCGCAAAAGAGTTGGCCCCTGTTTTGTCAGGGCTTGTGGTTGCTGGACGATGTGGAGCAGCTATGGCCGCTCAAATTGGAACGATGAAGGTTACAGAACAAATTGATGCCCTTGAGGTCATGGGTATTAATAGCTACCAGTATCTCGCCGTTCCGAGAATTTTGGGAGCCACAATTAGTCTTCCTTTATTATCTGCAATTTTTCTCATGATCGGTTATGGTGGCTCATGGTTAATTGGAACAAAACTTCTTCAAATCGATGAAGTTATTTTTACCTCCAAGGTTAGCGACTTCATGGAGCTAGGCATGGTTGCTGAAGGAATAATCAAAGCCACTGTTTTTGGTTATTTAATAGGAATCATCGGCACTTATCATGGTTTTATGGTTCAAGGTGGAGCTGAGGGCGTAGGTAAGGGGACAAACATGGCAGTTGTCTGGGGAATGATTACTGTGCTTGTAGTGGATTTCTTTTTAACCAGTTTTTTAACAAAGATTCTATGAACGAATATTCGATTGAATTTAAAAATCTAGTTAAAACATTTGGGAATTCAACGATCCTCAATAATTTGAGTTTCGGAATTCATAAAAATAAGATCACAACGATTTTAGGTTTTTCTGGTGCTGGAAAGACAACTCTCATGAAGCACATTCTTGGTTTGACAATGCCTACTTCTGGAGACGTTATCGTTTTAGGTACCGCAATCAATAAACTTGATGAGATGAGTTTGAGAGAGTTTAGAAGAAATTTTGGAATGGTTTTTCAGTATGCCGCCTTATTTGATTTTTTAACCTCTTTTGAAAATGTGGCGTTTCCTTTAAGAGAATTCACAAAAATGAATGAAGAGGAAATAAAAGATAAGGTCTTGAAGCTTTTAGATTCAGTTGGAATCAGTCGTGAAGCGGCTTATCGTTTACCTTCTGAACTTTCGGGGGGAATGAGAAAAAGAGTCGGACTTGCTCGTGGTCTCGCTTTGGATCCTCATATTATGTTGTATGATGAACCAACTTCCGGTCTGGATCCAATCACAACTCATATGGTTTATGATTTAATGAGAGACACTCAACTCGCAAATGTAAAAAATGGTTTTACTTCTGTCATCATTTCTCACGACATCCATGCCACTCTGAAATACTCAGATTATATAGTCTTTATGGAAAAAGGCACTGTAGTTGAGCATTTAGATGTGGAAAGTTTCAAAAAATCGGCAAATCCTGTCATACGTAGATTCCTTGAGTTATAAACAGAATCGCTTATCATAAATTCTATAACTGTATAGTTTTACGAATTTTGATGGAGTAAAATTCTTGAATCCTCTAAAAGTTGGACTACTCACTCTTGCGGCCATGGCCAGTGTCATTGTGATGTCACTCAAAATCACTTCTAATAAATCCGGCTTCGGGGAGTATGTTACATATAAAACCATTCTCCAAGATGCCTCAGGTATTTTTGAAAAATCATCAATAAAAGTAGCAGGTATTAACGCTGGTCGGATCAAAAAAATTCAGCTCAACGGAGCACAGGGTGCTCTTGTTACTTTTGAAATGTTAGAGGAAGTGAAACTTACAGATAAATCAATCTTAAAAATTAAAAGTGTTGGATTTCTAGGAGATAAGTACTTGGATATTATCCTTGGTGATCAAAGTGGAGATCGGCTGCCTCCCGAATCTTTTGTAACGGCACAAGCAGGCGAAGGTATTGAAGAGCTGAGTAAAGATGCAGGGGAAGTACTTAAAGAAGTAAAAGAAATAGCTAAGACAATCAAAGAATCCCTTCGTGATGAACAAGGCAAGAATATGGTAAAAGAAATAATTGCCAATATTCATGATATCACTGGAAGTCTAAAGCGCTTAAGCACAGGCAATGAAGATAAAATCAATCAAATTATTGATGATGTGCAAGCTATCTCTGATCAGTTAGCTTTTGAAACTGATAGGTCTCAAAAAAATTCTTTAATGGGAGATTTATCCAAGATCGGTCCAATTCTTGATAAGGCCGATACAGCAGTTACAGATCTCAAAATTATTATTGCAGACTTAAAAGATGGTAAAGGGACAGTCGGTAAATTGTTAAGAGATGATGCAGTTGTAGACCAAGTTTCACAAACACTCTCAAGTGTGAACCGTCTTGTTAACAGAATTAACAACATTGAAGCTGATATCGGATTATCAACAGGTGCGAATACACGAACTGGAACTGACACTCGCTTTGATATGGATATATATCCAGCTCCTGAGAGATTTTTCCGCCTAGGTATTGTGACAAATGAATTTGGGCCAGAGAGTCAAACAGAGACAGACACTTATACTACAACGAATAATGGAAATGAAGTTCACGTAAATAAACGACAGGTCGATCATTCAAGCTTTAAATTTAACTTCCAGATTGGACGAAGAATTCAACGCTTTGGTCTTAGAGCAGGTCTTATTGAGTCAACTGGTGGTGTCGGTCTAGATTATTTCTTACCAGATTGGGGAATTAGAACCGGTATGGAACTTTTTGATTACCAGAAAGAAGCCGGCCCTAATCTTCGTTTAATGACAGAAATTAAATTATGGAACGTGCTTTTTGCGAGGGTTGCTGGAGAAGATTTGGTCTCTAAAAGTGGCGATCAAAGTGCAACTTTCTCCCTTGGTTTGAGATTTACCGATCAGGACTTGGCAGCTTTGATTGGTATTTTTGCTAGGTAAAAGATGGCGAAAAATTGGCTAATTAGAACTAAATCGAATTATATCTTAGGACCAGTTTCTAAAGAGAAAGTGGTTGAGCTGTATAATAACGGATCTATTAAGGCCGATGATGAAATATGTAGCGGGAATGGTTATTGGTTTTTTATTAGAGAAACAGATCTTATAGAAAAGTATTTATTGGGCAACAAAAACCAAAGCTTCAATCCAATAAGTGAAGCAAAAGATGTTTTAACTTTAATTATGAAAAGTCATTCAGATCAACCCGAAGCACAATCTGAAGATATCACATTAATTGGCACTCTTAATACTGCTGGCCTTAAAGAGCCTATTCATCCAAAGTCAAATGAGGTTTTTGAAGAGTTTCCAATTGAGCAAGATTTGATAAAAAGCTCAGAAAATATTCCGCCAATTGATCTGGCAGAAAAAAAAAATCGTAAAATAAAAAAAGACATATCCCATCCGGTCCAAACTTCCTCACCAAAGCAAAACTATTTAAAGCAAATTGGCGTTATTGCATTTTTAATTCTAGTTTTAGTTATTTATTTTAGAAAATCTATTTTGAGGTCATTTTTTAAGGGTGACACCTCAAGTGTCACACCTCTGTCGCTGATAATAAATCAAGCCTACGCTAAAGACCAAGCCTTGGTCTCAAAAAAAAAATTCTTGAAACAGCAATTGTTTTAGATGAAGTAACCTTTAAGCCGGAGATCGGCCTTGGAGGTTTTAGTGTTGTTAGCTCATTTGATGTCGAAAAATTTGAATGTCAAAATTTAATAAATCCTACTTATAAATTAGGGATAATTCTCTATCCCCCTGATACTTTTAATGAAAAATTTCTCATTAATGTTCGTGATTGCATGTTACATCTTGAAAAAAAACATCCAGTTAAAAAGTGGTTAAGTTCACTTCGCCAGGAGAAAAAGCCTGGACCGAAAGAGCAAGCCGAAATTGATTTCTTAAACGAAGTCTTAAATTCCCCATTTAATTTAATAACAGATCAAAACTTAAAAAAAGCGGTTATAAAAGTTATTAACGAAGTACCAAATGATACACCCTACGAGAAGCTTCTCTCATCTTATCTGTATCTGATGATTGGTAATATAACGAAATCAGATAATATTCTAAAAAAAATAATTAACGTCTCTCCAAGAGTCTTTTTTTCTCATTATGTAGCGAAACCTAGTTACTTCCATCTTTTGGCGCAAAACCATATTGATAAGATCATTTCTAAAATGGCGAATCATCCAGCAGATAGAGTGATTTTTTATCTCTTTATAAATTACGGAAAAACCTATTTCAATAAGCAAGATTTAATCAAGATTTACAATGATAATTCCTTAAAAGAAATCAGTCATAAGATGGCTTATTCTTACACTGAGGCAATCATACCAGAACTCGTTGGGGCAATAAGAATAAGTGACATGTCTGAGGAAAAACGCGGACCATATGAGGTAACACAGAAATATTCAAGCATAACAAAAAGAGAGTGGTTTTGGCCTTTTTGGGATTATCCAGCTTCATATAATTCTCAGATCATGGATGGAATTTTTGAATCTGAAAAATCGGATCCATTATGGGTATTATATTTAATCAATAATGAAGCAATGGCGGATCAATATCTCAAGAGAGGGGGAAGAAATATTCAACAGCGAAGACAATTTTTACGTTCAAATCTTAAAAATAAAAAAGACTTTATGCTGACACTTTTAAAATTAATAGAAATTGGAGACATTGACGATTCTTTGGTAGAACAAGTCTCTCATTTTTTGACTAATGACTAAGGATTATTCGCAGCCAGATTTTTATAAATTTAATTCTGATTCTATCGATCTCATAAGATATGTAACGAAGAACTTTCAAGGGGCAAGATCAATACTCGATTTATGTTCAGGCTGTGGCATATTGGGCATAGAAATTACAAAAAGCATTCATGCAAATAAATTAACATTTGTAGAAATTCAGCCAGAGTTTTTGTCATACTTGCAGGAGAATTGTAAAAAATTTCTAAATGAAGAAACTGAAATTGAAATAGCAATAACCTCATTTAGTAAATTTCAATCATCCCATAAATACGATCTTATTGTCTGCAATCCCCCTTATTATTTACCTGGACATGGTGAGATTCCAAAAAATCCTCAGAGGGCTTTGGCACGGAGTTTAATGGTAGATAGTTGGATTATTTTGATAGATAAAATTTACGATTGTCTTCATATAAGTGGAGCTGCATTTTTAGTCTTAAAAAATGATGAAAAACTTATAAATGAAATCACTCAGATTTCTAGAAAGAAAAATCTAGTTTTAGAAAAAAAACCTTTGGAAAAAGTCGTTATTCTGAAGTTATTTCGTTTGAATGAAAAGTGAAATAAGTGATGCTTTCAACTCTTGATCTTCTACATCTTGAAAGAGTTTTTCGGCTTCTAATTTTAAGATTTTATAGCGTGGACTTTGGGGATGCAATTGTTGTTGGTCAATTCTAGCCGCAGTTTCAATTGTTTGCTTACGGTGAAAAAAAGATTCTTGGGTCTGAAAGGCCAATTTCTTAGTTATGCTTTTAAGATTAGGAAAGTACTTAAATACTTCTTTCTTTATAGTCTCTGAAAGAAAGGAAAGTTCTTGGGAGTAGCTTGAGTGTGCTGTAATAATGAAGAGAGTGTCTTGTTTTAATCTCAGTGGGGAGGTCACCTGCGCAAGTTTGTGGCCAACAATTTCAGGCCATTTTTTAATCAAATCTAGAAAATCAAATGTTAAATAAAATGAACGCATTTCATCGTGCTTAACGTCATGAGCATCAATTCTGTCTAAATCATTGAAATTTAGCTTTTTAAAATCTATTTTTTTAAACATCTCCAAACCTCTAACCTAGCTGAACCAACTTGTCCATGGTATAGACATAGTATGTCATGGTTGTTTATTTTTTTGTTTATTACAGGCTGTAGTGGGTATAGATTTACTCAACAGGATAATCCATTAGCGCAGTATGGGATAAAAACTCTTTCCGTTCCCATGTTTTTTAATTATTCAAACCAGCCCGAAGTCTCAAACGATTTTACGAGAGACGTTTATAAAACACTTAGTAGCTTCAAGGGTTTAAAAATAAAAAGTGGTTATAACCCTGATTCAGATGCAGTTCTATTTGGAATTATAAAATCACCTGAAAAAATTTATTTAACTCAGTCGCCCAATAACTTACGTGCTGCTCAGCAAGTCGCTGGTAATGCTATCGGAAGCAAAAGAGGCAATTTTTATATTCCTGGTGTTACCGAAATATCAATGTTTCTTCAGGTTATAGTTATCAAAAAACCAACCGAAGAAGAGATGATTCTTTTAAAATCCGGGATAGGGGACAAAGTCAGGCTATCTTCGAGAATCATTTTTAATGAAACCCTACCTCTTAAAACTCAATATACTCGAGAAGTTTTTGATAATTCTTCAGGTTCCGATGCCGTAAGTATTACTGGAACTCAGAACGCTGGTATTAAGCGAAAAACTCTTCGAACCCTTTCTGAACAAGCGGCGATTTCTGTCAGAGATTTGATTCTATATGCATTCTAAGTGGCAAATCTGGGATTTTTTCTCATCCTTTCAAAGGGATTTTCTAGCTTCCTTTAATGGGGTGCTTGGTATAACTGCTTTTGATCCTGTTTGTTTTAAACTCTTAAAAGATTTTTTACAAAGAGGCTCGGAGGGGAGAGTTGTACACCATAAGATCGCTTCTGAAGTGACAAAGGCCTGGATAGAGGAGGAGTTTCAAACTCTAAGCTTATTCGGTAGCGCTGACTGCTTTTTCATCCATCAGGCTCAGGATATCAAAGCTGAGATGTTAGAAGTCTTGGGTTCTCTTGGCCTCAATGATCGATTCATCGTTCTTTGCTACGAAACTGAAGGTGCAGGCTGGAAAAAAATTGTCAAATATGACTCCGTTTCATCTCTGGCAATTGAGTCACCACGTTTTTGGGAAAATAATAAGCTACTCGATTTTATCTCAAGCTATATCCGCTTACCGATCTCTTATGAAGCCAAAAACTGGATCATGGAATCCTTAGAAAATGACTTATCGACATTTTATAATGTTTGCATAGTTTTAAAATTAAATTTCCCAGATACAAAAGAAGTTTCACTTGTTGAGGTCAAATCACTTTTTACATTAGATAAACTTGATCAGTTTGCGCTAGCTGCACTTTTTAATCGCAAAAGGTTTATTGATTTTTATGAAAAACTAGTTCTTCTTGAGGGGGACTTTGAAAAGATGAGGAGCCTATTTTTATTCATGCAATCACATTTAGTGAAGCTTGCAGATACATCCTACCTGGCACAAAAACCCCGTTTGAATCAATATGATAAAGACCTGCAAAACTCTGCCAAACTCTGGAAAAGCGAAGACATTATTAGAGAAATTCAGAGGTTTAATGATTGGGAGATAAGATCTAAGAAAAAAGATCAATTCTTATGGGCAGATCTTAGACAAGTCTATCTTAGAGTACTCAACAATACATTATAGGGTGTCTAAATCCTAGACACCCCATAATTGCAAATGATTATCTTTTTATCACCCCTCAGTGCTTAAGTTATTAAATTTCTTAGTCCATTACTGGCGCATTTCTTGCTTCAGATAAGCCTACAACGAATTTAGGAGTTCTTTATGAAGTTATTACTTCTGATCCTTATTTCTTTTATCTCATTATCTCAGGCGCAGGAGCAGCTTGCAGTGAGGATTAATGAAAGTGGACTTATGAAAGTAATGCAGATGGCACTAAAATATAATACCGGAGTAGCCAATGGTCGGACCGTAGTTGTCCCTGAAAATATTTATAAATTTACGATAAAGCAAAAAGACCTTGCTTCAAATCCAATCGTCAGAGTTTTTAACGAAATTACCGATTTAAATTTACAGAAGGATTTAGATTTTTACTTAAAAACCTCAGCGATTAATATCACTGGGGTAGTAGACCCAAAAAGCTTAAGCACAGTGATTACAAATAGCCATGAGAATGGGTTTGATTTAAGGCTCTCCATAAATCTGACCAAAGTTTCAGTTAATTCAAATTCTTTAAGCCTTTGTGAAAAGCATCTGAAAAATACGAATAAATGCGCTAAAGGGCTTAAAACTACTGCAACGGGTTTAAAACTTTTTACTTATGGCAGGCCGGTTATATTAAGCTCAACTATGAGACTAACCATTAAAGATGGTATTGCGAAAGTCAAAATACTTGAAGTTGATTCAAATCTAGAAGGCAAGAACCCTCCTTCTTTAGATGTGAATTTCACTAATTTAGAGGTCCCAAGAATTGCCATAGTAATTGATGGCCAAGAAACTGAGTTGGATACATCTAAGTTAAGAAACGAGATCCTAGAAAGGAAAATCTTCTTAGGACGAAAACTTTTAGATTTTTCTGGAGAGTTTATTGCGAATGACTTAGCAGAGATGATCAATATATATTTGGCCAATACTCAAGTCGCAACCAACATACGTGTTTATCAACGTAAACCTATTTCTGTCCAACGCGAACTACGTCCTTATGAATATCCTGACAGGAATCTTCAGCCGAGAGATAACACTTATGTTGCAGTAAGAGATAATACGTTTGTTAAACCCCCTGTCTTTCTAGTCTCTGAGGCAAAACCTGCAACAGATGTTATGAAGGTACTGATGGATCAATTTGCAGAAGTTATTCGGCATGCCCAAGTAGATTTATCGTTAAAGACAATAAAAACTCCGTTTAATAAAGATGTTGAACTCACTGGGCTCCTCAACTTTGTTTTGAATTACACAACATTTAGAGTTGGCAACACTTTAGGGAATTCTTCTAGAACTTTGCCCTCACTTGATTTGTCCGCTTTTCGTGGACATGATATCAATTTAGCGATTTCGGAACCAGTCCTTAATGGTGCAATCGATTTGGCAAATTCAACAGGGCTTTTTAATGAAATTCTTGATGAGGTTTCGGATATTGATGCTCTTTCGATAAATAGCATAAAATTACATTTTACCAACTCAAACAGCTTTAAAGTTATCGCAAATGTTGCGATAGACCTAAAAAGAATGCGCACCTCGATCTGGACAGATCCTAAGGCATGGGCAGAAACTGAAATTGGAATTTTCCTTGAACGTAATAACAATAATAGTGTTATTTACTTCCCGATCGAAATAGAAATGATCCCAGTAGTGACAACGAATTCAGCAACAGGAGAGGCAACCCTCGCGATTAAACTCAAGTCAGCGTTCAATGGGAATTACTTGTTGAATACATATGGTTATCCATCAAATGTTGGTAACATGTATAAAATTGTTAGAACAGCTGTCCTTAGCAAACTCCATGAGCAACTTGATCAGTATGCAGACAAAAAATTTACTATTGATTTAACAAGGTATCTCAGTCAGTCAGGGGTTGAGTTCATCCCTAAATCGATTATTTTTAATCAGTCAGCTTACTTGATTTTAAACTTGGATATTAAGCAAATTAAATTCGATAGCTTAAATCCAACAAAGAAATAAAAATGAAAAAAATTTTAGCCTTAAGTCTTATTATTTCTACATTCTCATTTTCTGTATATGCCCAGAAATTTGAGACACCAGATATTGTGATTAACTCACAGTTGGATTATGACTGGTCTGGAGTTTTAGTTTCTAAGATAAGAAGATTGCTTAAAAACTATGGGGAGAATGATCCCTTTACTCAAAAGTTTGATGAGTCATTGATACTGACAGAGACTTCAATTAAAGATTATTTAAATCCTTCCGCAAAAACGTTGGTATCTGAATTAGGAACCATTATAGGTCTAGATCTTTTGGATGGAAAAACTCAGGTCTCTGTGAAGGGATTGTCCTATGATGTTAAGGGATTTAAGACAGATCTTAAGGCCACAGAATATAGGCAAGAGAGTGTGTCGATTGCTTCTGACTTTTCAGCATCTCAAATTCTCGTTTCTGCTGATAAATTAACGCTTTCTCTCGTTTTGCCAGGAAAGAGCAAGTTGCCAGTCGTAAATATAGATATAATTCAGCCAGCCATAAAAGCCTCAGGAGATAAGCTGATTAAGTTTTTTGGTGAATTGAATGTTAAGGACATTGGTAATCAATTTAAATTAAATCTTGAAAAAGCAAATTTTGACAACATGGCAGAATCCCTAATCAAAATGCAGGGAGATGGTATTTCGCTAGAGTATGAAACAATTATTGTGCCTGAATTGAGTATCCATGTTGGGACAAAGACACTTTCCCTAGATACAAAAAAGATTCAACAACTGTTATTCACGAAGAAGGATGCTTTTAAAAGTTTGCTCGTTGCCCAGTTTGCAGCCATGCTTAAAAGTGGTTTTGCGGAAAAGTTACTTAAGTTAATTGATAATGTTGCTTTTGAGAAAGATTACTGGGTTGATACGGAAGAAATATTTAGTGGAATAAAAATAAAGTCTTTTCAAGGTGATCCAAATGGAAATCATCTTGAGGCAAGCTTGTCTGGAGATTTTTGCTCTCGAGATTTATATCAGTCTTTTGGAAGTGAATGTATAAATAATAAATTAACTCAGCCAAGAGTTTCTCGTATAACAAAACAGCTCCATAATGAATCAATCATGAATATGAGAAATATTGTTGATAGAGGTGAAGCCAATATCTTATTAAGTATTTCGGAAGACTACGTAAATAAAATACTTGCTACAACAATTGATGCTGGCCTTTGGACAGAAATGCTTTTAAGTGCCGGTGTTAAGCTTGGCCCAAATAAGCCATTTTTTAGGTTGGATGAAAAAGGAAGTCGCTTCGGGACTCTCTTTATGGATTTGCTCTATACTCCAAAGAAACTTGAGCAGCTTGCTGTGGGGACAAAAGAGGTCCGATTTTCCCTTGTATTAAGGGCAGGTCTTAAAATTGTAGATCAAAGCGGAGTTCCTAATGTGATTATTCACATTGAAGAAATTGATACTTCCGATGAGACCTTGCTTTTCGGAAGGAAGGATCTTGGGCTTATTAGTAATATTCATAAACTAAGATTTAAAAAGAAAATTATTGCAGCAATGCGAGAAGAGACAAGGGGTCTTGCACATAGTGATGTTTTTCAATTACCATACCCTGAGTTGATGGGCCTTGGTCTTGAAAAGGTTGATTTTATCTCCGATGGTATTGGCAGAATGAATGCTCTTCTACTTGTTAGTCCTCGAAAAAAAAAATAAGAGGGGATTAATTTTCTGAATAATCCAGGGGATTGCGGGAAAAGTTTTTAGCCGCTGTGATCATTTCTCTTAAGCTAATTCCAGCAACATAGTTGCCAAATATGGCAAGGTTAGTCTCTTTTATTGCCAACTGGTGCATCTTTTTAACAGATAGAAATAAATGAAGGTCATAGATGGGCAATCCCTTATCCCAATAAGTGGTCTCGATGTGGTCAACATCCTGAATTGTTATCTCCGGATTTAACAAGGACAAGTCTTGAATAACCTCATCTTTAGTTAAATTTTTTGGGCTTATAAGGGTATAGGTAGTCACATTCTCATTATTTGATGGAAAAATGGCCTTGTTATTGAGTATTCCAATCGAGTGATAGCCATTATCTTTTGGGATGAGCACACCAAAAGATTTAGAGAGACTTTTAATTTCTCTTTTTAGGAAGATGGTTGTGCTACTTAGCTCTCGATATTGAATTCTTGAAAGTTCAGCGCTAAGTTCTGGACGATACTCTTTTAGCAGTTCTGCTGCATTTATAGCATCCGTACAGATAATGGTATTTCCTCTAAGTTTGAGATGATCTTTGGAATTAAGTTTGATGTCATTTTTTAATACTTCAGCAAGTCTATTGATAAGAGTTTGCATTCCCCCATCAAAAGAAATAGTTCCCCCAATTTCAAGCTTTGGCTTTGCTTTATAGTCGCTGAACATCATTTTAAAAAATGACCAATAGGAATCAAATTGAGCTTTCTTTCCAACTTGTGGAAAAATAGATTTGAAATGTAACTGCTCTGCAGGAACAGCGTAGATTCCACCAAGAACTGGAGAGATGTAATTCTTGAGATTTTCTTCACCCATTAGTGGTCTGAAAAAATCGGCAACAGTTAATCCATCAGTCACAAGCGGCGGTTTCTTATAAACATTCCTAGCAGCTTTGGAAAATAGTCCAAATTGAAATGGTCTTTTAGGTTTCCCATTCAACATGATGAATCTTTTGAGTTTTTTTGAAGCTGGTAGTGGCTCTAGCTTTAGCTCTCTGAGAAGATCTAATCCGTCTTGGTTTAAATAAAGTGCATTAGCGGCTTTTTCAACCAAGCCAGTTCCAGACTTTTTAGTTTGTATTTTACCACCAACTCGGTTGGATTTTTCATGGATGGTAATATTATACCCCTGGTCTTTGAGGTAATAGCCAAGTATTAGACCGGAGAAGCCAGCACCCCATATATGGACATTTTTGTCCTCAGGATTTATTTTACCAATGATTCTTCTCATATTTATAAATCTAGTTGTTTTTCAAAAATTCCTGAAGCTCACCATTCTTAAACATTTCAGTAATGATGTCATTTCCACCAATGAGTTGACCATTAATATAAAGTTGTGGATAGGTCGGCCAGTTGGAGTAGTCTTTCAGGCCTTGACGGATTTCTGGGTCATTCAAAATATTGAAGGTGTTGAAAGAAACGCCAAGATTTTTTAGTATGGCAACTGAGTTTGCTGAAAAGCCACACATAGGCATTTCTGCATTACCTTTCATGAAAAGTACCACTTTAGAGCTTTTAATTAAGCCCTCTATTTGTGATTTTAAATCTACTTCTTTGTTAGATTTGATCTCCAAAATTTCGCTGTTAATGATATTAAATGAATCAGACATGGCCTTATCCTTTGTTTCGCTCAGCATATTTAGTTTTTGTAAATGTCTCTAGTTTTACTGCATGAATTCTATTTTTTAGTTCTTCTTTTAAAAGGTTCATTAATATTTGATGCTGTTGAAAAAGAAGCTTACCCTCAAATGCGTCAGAAACAACAGTGATGGCCAAGTGATCTTTGGTTCCCGTCATATCTTCTACAAAAACATTTGCGTCAGGCAAGCCTGCTTTAATAATATCTTCTACGAACTGAAATTCATGATTCATTATCCATCCTTAGGAATTACTGCCCAAAAGCTAGTAATAAAAGTGAGAATCCTCATCGCAAAAGTCGTCCATCCTAAATTACGATGACGAGGCTTTATTTCTATTTTGCCTGCTAGAAGTTTACGACCAGACTGAATCATAAAACCATAAAGGACAACTGTTAAAACAGCTATGGTCACATGGATATTGAGTGCCATCGTATTACTTAAAGCTTTAGAAGCTTTAATTATTGCCGAGCGACTCAATTCAATTTGAAGTATTAGAATCACATCCCATATCATTGCAACAGACATGATTTTTACGTGACGTTGACGCTTTTTCCTATTTGCAATCCCAATAACCATGAGCAAAACAATACACAGAGATTGGGCCTGCATTAACCAAGTTTCCATTTATCCTCTTTGAAAAAATCAGATTAATGCAAGCTAGCATATTTGACTAAAGTCTGCACTTTAAATTATCTTAGACGATCTTGATGTCACTTCGCACAAAGGACAATACATGGGGCTAGGCTCATGGTCAGTTATTGATATTGAAACTACAGGTGTAAATCCTGCAACTGACGAAATAATTGACTTGGGCTTTTATCAGTTTGAAGGGACAAAATTAGTTCGGACCTATTCCTCACTTGTTAGACCAGAGAATACCGTCTCATCATTCATTACCAAATTGACAGGGCTAACCAATGAGCAGCTTAAAAGAGCTCCATTGTGGAGTGTTGTGGAGAATGACTTGTTAAGTCTGGAGGGACACTCTCTTCTTGCTCATAATGCTAGTTTTGAAGAAAGTTTTCTTAAGCGTTATTTTGATCGTTTGCCACAAACTGGCGTAAGAGAAAGTTATCAAGACTCACTTTTCTATTTGGCCCTTCTTTTTCCAGAGGCATCCACATTAAATCTCGAATATTTTATTAATCTTCTAGGTATCTCTGACAAAGAGGAGCACCGCGGACTTGCTGATTCAAGAGATCTTCTAAAAACACTCCTTGTGGCAACATATCTTACCCATATGGATCGTGAATTTAGAATGAAGTTGTCAGAAGTTTTTCAAACTTTGCCTGCTGACTTTTGGTACAGACATTTTTTTCAGCTTTCCTCATCAGAACTAGAAGAAATAGCTGAGCAGCTGGACTTTGCCCTTAGCGACTTTTGTAAGAACTATCTTCTTCTTCAAAAAACTGAAATCCCTACAGATAAAGTTGACTTGAAGTTTGACAAAAATTTTTCCGGTTCAAATATTCAAGCAATTTTGAGAGCTGAAAGTGAGATCCATCAAGTCCTTCCATACTATAAATATCGACAGGCTCAAGAATCACTTGCTTTAAGAGTTGGGCAAGCATTTAAAAATAAAATTCATGCATTGATTCAAGCTCCAACTGGTACGGGAAAAACGATGGGCTACTTACTCCCATCGATGCTTTTTTCAATCTCTGAAAAAGAAACCTGTCTCGTTGCAACTGGTACAAAAACTCTTCAGGATCAGGCACTGGCCAAAGATGTTCCTCAAATGAAGAGACTTTTAAATCTGGGAGATGAAACTAAGGTCGTAAGATTAGTGGGATCTAATAACCATCTTTGTGAACTTCTTTTCCGGGAAGATACTGAGCAACCGACTTTTATAACCGCCTTCGGAGATGCGTTTGCAAAGGCTTACCTTGAAATGCTCTTCTTTTACAATTCTCGAGTTGGTTACGAGAAGAAACTTAATCGGGAACAAATTCCGTATGTTCTTAAAAAATTAACCCCTGAGTTAAGTGAAAAAGAAAATACTCTCGCAGTTGATTATAGAGCATGTGTTGGTCAAAATTGTCCCTTCGTCAATCAATGTAGCTATATTCAAGGCCTCAGAGAAGCTAAAGAAGCTAAATTAATCATCGGAAATCACTCTCTTATGTTGAATTGGCCTCGAAGTATTCCAAGGCCTCAATATGTTGTTGTTGATGAGGCGCATAGACTAGAAGGTGAGGCAACAAAAGCCTACACGATTGAGGTCTCCCATAACAACTTAGAATCTTTTCAGAAAAATTTCCCACAAGGTATGGGAGCCTTAATTTATCTTCTCTCAAGCATGGAAGATGAATTTCAAGTTGAAGATACAATACAAAAAATCAGACAGGAAACTCAGTTTAATTTGAGAATGATGAAGGATCATTGTGATGCTCTTCCAGGAGTTATGGAAGCTTATTTCAAGAGACTCCCAAACTACAGTCCGGCCTATGGCAATGAGCTGCCATTTCCAAAAAAATCAGAATTAAAAGACTCATTAGCAGCAGCAATATTAAATCATTCTGAAAGTTTGCATTTTATCCTCACAAACCTCTACAGCTTATTTCAACCTTTCATGTCTAGATGGGAGAATCGTGACTTTAAAAACGAAGCTCAAAAACTTCGCGCCTGGACTGTATTTGAAACAAATTTTGGCGTCTTAGAAAAGTTAACTTCGGCTTTTCAGCATTATTTAGATTTACCAAATGATTGGTCAACGATTATTAGGTTCTCAGAGAATGATGGCTATAATCTTGAATCTGCTCCAATAGACGTCGGCAGGCGCATTCATGACGAGCTTTTAATGATGAGCTCATCAGTCATTTTTACATCTGCGACTCTTGGGAATGCCTCAGGAGATACTGGTGTTCAAGGGATTGAGTGGATGACGGGTTATTCCTATCTTTCTCCGGATAAGCGCTTTAAAACTGGTTTATTTTTGGATGCAGTTTATGATTATAAGAATAAATCAAAAGTTTTCTTAAGTTCGGATACAAGAAATATTTCAGATCCAATGTTCGTACCTGATTTATTGAAATCAGTTAATCCACTAATTTCTAAACTGGGTGGTAGAACACTTCTTCTTTTCTCTTCGCGCCTGCGTTTTGAAGCAGCATCTGATGTTTTGTTAAAAGAGTTTGAAGGAAAAATTCCCGTTTTTGTACAAGGACTTGGTAAGAATGTCGTAGAGGAATTTAAACGTGAAGATTCCGCAATTCTGATTGGTATGGAAAGCTTTGGTGAGGGGATTGATATACCTGGGGAAAAACTACAGTTCATTATTATTGATAAAATCCCTGATGTCAGACAAGATCTTGTTATTCAAAAGAGAAGAGATTTTTTTGAGTTTAAATTTGGAAATGAATTTAATGATTATTTCCTTGCCCATAGAACTCGCTCTCTTCATCAAAAGTTTGGGCGTTTGCTGAGATCAGAAAATGATCATGGTGCAATCCTTCTCGTTGATAATAGGGTTAAAAAGTGGAAAGGTGGGACATTGAGAACTTTTCAAAAATTGATGGAACCCTATCAGATTATTTCTTCCCCCTTAGAGGAAGCATGCAATCAAATTGCGGACTACTTTAAATTTTAATTATTTTTTTTCATATTCTTCACAACTATTTTCTGATCTCCATGGATCATCTGGTAGGGAAGTCCATAAAATTTGCTGACGTAAATTTCTACAGGGGGAGATGAGTTTGATGAATTATTCTCAGCTTCGTGAATAAAGTAATGGCTTGCTAGAAGTGAGGCATTATTAATTTTTATTTCTTCAGTCTCTCTTCCTTTCAACTCAACATAAACGACTTTTTCTTGTGGTGGTTTTTCGTAGCTCCAGTCATTATTTGAGCTTAAAAAAGAAAGGGCAGTTCGGCCAGTTGCATCAAGCTTTTTAGTTAAACTAAAAATGGTTGAAGTCGCAAAAGCTGGAGAAGTTAGATAGTGCTTTGTGTTAAAAGATTTTTTGAAGTCTTGAGTAATTTGGGAATTTTGAAATGTGTACTTTAGTTCCTGATTCTTTAGGTCAATTGAGTACAGTTCTGAAGAATAACGACTGCCAAGTGATTTTTCGATTCGAACCAAATGAGGATAAAAGTTGTTTGTCATTTCATAGCGAACCATGATTTTCAAAAATTCGCCATTCTCAAGTCTGGACACTATCTCCGAGTAAATATGGTAGGTTTCATCTCCTGGGAGATGGACTAATTTAAAGTTTTCCTGTGAATGATTAACTTCTTTCTCAAAGTAGAGATACGTACCTTCAATTATAATTTCTGCTTTTATAGACATGGATCAACCTTAGATCATGACTGGCCCAGTGCCAATCATTTTGAGCAATGTGTTATGCTGCTCAAGTGCTTTTGGGAAATTGAGTTTGATCATTCAAACATATGGTATTTCTGTTAGATATGTTTGAGTTTGTATGACGTGAATGATAAATTCAAGCGATAAATTTTTACCCAAGGTGATTATGTCTCTTCCAATCGAAGGTTCATTAAATTATTTGTCTGTTCTTATCCTTATGGTCATAGCCTTAATTGTAACTTCGGCGATTGTTCTCGTGAATCAATTAATGGGAAAAAAACCTGAGGCAACAACTGCTAAAAAATACGAAACCTATGAGAGTGGTGTTGCCCCGGTAGGTGATGCGCATCAACAATTCTCCGTCAGGTACTATCTTGTGGGAATTATCTTTCTTATTTTCGATGTTGAAGTTGTGTTTATGTATCCATGGACCCTTGTTTATCAAACTTACTTAAAAACTGGCCCACTCATTCTTCTTGAGATGGGATTGTTCTTTGTTCTTCTCTTGGGTGGATACTTCTACCTGCGCCTTCGTGGTGCATTGAGCTGGGACTAGGGGGAAATATGTCTAAAGATGGAAGT
>CANHJD010000033.1 GCA_947461145.1 Bacteriovoracaceae bacterium | reverse complement strand
TGGTCCGTAATAGACGATTTTGCAGTTAATTTCTTTTGTATGATAGTTAACAAATGACATATTAAATTCCACCTAAAGCAAATAAGCGATCCATTTCAAGATCAGTAATATCCTGAAATAAGTACCCCTGACGTTTTGAGCTTACAGCTGTTTTTAGCGTCATAGTTTTCTGAAGTGTTATTTCCATTTCTTCTTTAATTAATCCAACCTGTCTCTTGAGTAGACCTGGATTTAAACAATCACTATAGATGGCTCCTAAAAAATATCTTTTTCCATCAAGACTAAAAGGAAACAAGTAAATTCCCTGTGAAGAGGTATCAAAACCCAGACGAAACTCCATGGCCTGATTTTCTCCACTAACTAAACTCATAAGAGCTTCAGAAGCTTGCCACACACCACTAACGAGAGCAGCAACAGAGGTCGTTGTTTTATCTTGAACGGAATCATAGATGGTAATCCCGTCTTCTCGAGTCACAAAAAGTCTAGCCTTGATCTCAATCGATTTAGGCGCTAGAACAGTTTTTACTCTTTCAGTTATAGTCATAGCCTTCATTAAAACCTTCTACGATTTTCTAATGCTTTCGTTATTGTCATGGGATCGAGATACTCAAGACTTCCACCGATAGGTACACCAAAACCAATTCTTTCTACGTTAATTTGATCCGGTAGAATTGATTTGAGGTAAGAACAAGTGGCGTCACCTTCAACAGAAGGGTTGACAGCGAGGATCACTTCTTGAACACCTTTCTTAATTATTTTTGCTTTCAGTTCATCTAACTTTAGCTCATCTGGCCCAATGCCAAGAAGGGGATTTAGTACTCCACCAAGGATGTGATAAACACCCTTAAAGTGACCACTTTTTTCAATCGCCATTAAGTCAGAGGCATGCTCGACCACACACATGGTATGAGAACTCTGTCTGGAATCATCCTGACAGACGCTGCAGAGAGTTTCATCTGCAAACATTCCGCAATCTTTGCATAGCTTAAGATGCTGAAGTGAGGCCAAGGCTGATCCAACACTCATGAGTTCAGAAGCCTTCCAGTTGGTCATATTCATGACCATTCTAAAGGCAGTCTTCTCACCTACACCTGGTAGGCGAGTGAGCGCTTCAACAGCATTTTTTATCACTTCAGGTAATTGAATCACTTAGAAAAGTCCTGGGATATTCATTCCACCCGTAACTTTGGACATTGCCTGTTGAACCATGTCTTGTGACTGTTTCATGGCCTGATTAACGGCGGTAAAAACAAGCTCTTCAAGAGTGGCGACATCGTTTGGATCAACGCAGTCTTTATTAATTGAAATGCTCAAAAGCTGTTGTTTCCCGTTTACTTTTACTTTAACCATACCGCCGCCTGCAGAAGCTTCGACTTCTCTTTCAGCTAATTCATTTTGAAGCATGGCAAGCTTTGCCTGCATTTGTTGTGCTTGTTTCATTAAATTATTCATACTCATAAAGGCTCCTAATCATTCAAAATTATTTTATCAATTTTAGAATTAAAAAGTTTTTCAGCTTCTTTAACAAAAGGATCGTTTAGGATCTTTTGTCTTCTTTCTTCTTCTCTATTTCTTCTTGCTTCCTCACCAATTTCAACTTTCGTTTTAAAATTGATGTCTTTTCTTTCCTCATGAGTAAGAAGCTGAGTTTTAAATTGCAGCTTCTCAATATCAGTTTCGAAGAAATCGGCCAAATGATTTTTTAATCTGGCATAAATATCTTTTTCATCTAAGTAATCTTTAAAAACAGCTGCATCTTCGGGAAACGCAATTTTAATTAAAAGTGGTACGTTATTAATATCAAGTTCTTCAATTAAATTGCCGTGCTCTAAATTTGCTGCAGTTGCCGGAGCTGCGGTTCTCAAGTAGCCCAAAAAATCATCCCAGGTTTTGGCCAATTTTTTGGGAGCTTCTACTTTATAAGCAGTAACTCCGGCTTCAGACTTTCCCGCTTGAGGTACCTCCCCAACGATTAAGTCATCCCCTCTTAAAATAGTTCTTCTTAAGCAGACTTTTTGGAGAAGTATTTGAATTACCTTTTCAGGATTCATGCTGGTTAGGGCCCAGTTAAAGTCTTTAACTAGTGTTTCATAAATCCAAAATAACTCAGAGATTGTAATGCCCTCTAAGGCTTGTTCCTGAATAATCTCAGTTGTGTAGAGCGACTTTTGATCATCTATTGAGTTAATAATTTTAAAAAATCCATCAAGAATTTGATCGCAAAGTTTTTTTAGATCAATATTCTCTTGAACTAATTGATTAAAAAGCTGGCTGCATGTCTGGGATTTTCCAACCAATATGCTCGTAAGTAATTCTTTCATCGCTGAAGTACCAGCGAGTCCTAGGGCACTAGTTAAATTATCTTCAGTTATATCATTAGTTCCTGCCAGACCAAGAACCTGATCAAAAATGGAAAGAGTATCTCTGACAGATCCTTTTCCAAGCTCTGCCAACTTCCGAGGGATTTTTTCTGATGAAAAATTTATTCCTTCTGCTTTGGCAATTTTAATCACATGATCTTTTAAGATATCTACTGGAACATTTTTGAAATCATATCGCTGGCAGCGTGAGATCACTGTTCCTAGAAGTTTTTGTGGATCAGTCGTAGCAAGAATAAAAATAGCATGAGCAGGTGGCTCTTCTAGTGTCTTTAAAAGTGCATTAAAAGCACTTACAGACAACATGTGAACTTCATCTACAACATAGATCTTGTACTGACCACGAGAAGGAAGATAATTAACATTTTCAATTAAGGCACGAACATCATCTACACTATTATTTGAGGCTCCATCGATTTCGATGTAATCCATCGAGTTTCCGGCATCAATGTCTTTGCATGAAGCACAGACTAAGCAGGGATTAAAATCTGGCTTGCGGTTTTCACATCGAATGGCCTTGGCGAATAAACGAGCAATAGACGTCTTTCCCACACCTCTAGTACCGGTGAAAAGATAAGCATGAGCAAGCTTGTCTTGCTTGATTGCATTTTGCAGCGTCCGGGTTACATGGCCTTGCCCAACAACTTCTTCGAATTGCTTAGGACGCCACTTCCTGGCCAGCACTTGATAGGCCATAACTCTCCAAAAATTTTAGGTTTTGCGAGTCGGAAAATAGGGGAGATACCCTCCTAAGTCATGGCGCAGATGCTTCCTTTTGTAGAGAAAAAACACGTTGTAAGATTATTTAAGAAGAGCCCTCGTTTTACGGTTTTTTCAGAGTGAAAATAAGGATTTATTCTGATTTAACTAAAAATCTATTTAGTAAATAACGCATTATATTTGGATTGAGAAAGCACGAAGTGAAATCGTTTTTTATTTATTGAAATATTTTACTAGGAAGATTTTTTAGCAGCAGCCTGAACTCAAACACAACATCCCAAAACCGCTACCGTTGCTCCATTCCTGGCCTGGCGGGGTTGACGGCGAAATGCTCATCTAAGTCAGACTGCCGCTTGTGATATTAGGGCCGAATTAAAATTATGTAAAGAGATTAGAGTTTTATGATTACTGCCCGCTCGATTTAACGCTTTCATTATTACCATTTGGCGCTGGATTATATGGAGAGAAACCTGCTCTTTTTAGAGATTTATTATACCACTCACGACTTTCATGATTACTTTTCATTTGAAGGTTACAGATTTCTTCCATTTCACCTTGAATCTTTAAAAAAGCTTCTTTCATTGGTAATTCTGTACCGCTGTAAGTTAGAATATATTCAAATTTATCGTAGGGAAATTTATAATTAACTCGCACCTTAGAGGCTAATTTATCCAGGATTTCTTTTGGTAGCACATCCAATTTTTCTTTTGGTAATTGCTCCATTTCAATTGATAAATTTCCCTCATCAGGTATTAGCTTTGAATTTGAGCCAATAGCTGGGAAATTTTCTATTTCATCAGTACGTTCATTGTTTTGAATAATTTTTTCAAATTGAATTTTGGTTTCTTTTAAAAAATCTTCTCGTTGTAATCGAAATTGAGCGAATTTAATTTTTCTATCAAGTGAGCGAATTTCATTTCTCGCCTGGTTGTTTTTTGGATGCATGACCCACTCTTTAAGTTCAGCCTCGCCTCGGTCAATATGAAACGTGCTTTTTAATCTCTCTTCAAGGAAACCCTGACCAGGAGCTTGGCAATTAGCAAAAGCAAGTTTGAAAAAGTAGAGAAAGATGAATAGAACTTTTAAAATTAACATGTATCAATGTTAATTGGGTTTACGAGTTTAATGACTTTAAAATGCTAAGCTCTTGAACTTTATGTAATTTATTAATATTTATTGCCTGATTTAATTGGCAATTAAGTGGCGGAGTTGAAGAGATTCGAACTCTTGTATGGCTTTCACCATAACACGCTTTCCAAGCGTGCTCCTTCAACCGCTCGGACACAACTCCGCAGTAGACAAAACGCAACGAGCAAATGTTTTAACACAACTCTATCGCGTCAAACAACTAGATCTTCATTTTGTAATTACTTCTTCTCTCACGAAAGAACTGAGAAAGGAGGCGGGAGCACTCAAAGTGCTTTATTCCACCAATCATTGAAAATTGGTGATTAAGTCTTTTATCTTGATGAAGGCGATAACCCAAGCTAAGCGCACCACCTTTTGCATCATAGGCCCCAAAGACACATTGCCTTAGACGCGACTGGACCATAGCACTAAGACACATTGGACAGGGTTCTAATGTTACATAAAGAGTACAGTCAGTAAGTCTCCAATTCTGAAGTTTTTTTGCGCCATCAACCAGACATAGTATTTCTGCATGCCCTGTAGGGTTAAAATGAATTTCTTTGAGATTGAATTGCTTTGAAAGTATCGCGCCATCTGGAGAGACAAGCACAGCACCAACTGGTACCTCATTGGCCTTGTAGGCATTCTGGGCTTCCTCAAGAGCAATGTTCATAAACCACAAATGTTCTTGAAGATTTAATTTCATCATCGCCTATTTTAGCCCAGCAAACTTATTTCGGATTTTAATTTTTTTGCTTTCGTGCCAGTAATTAGTTAAGAGGCGAAGACGCTGCTTCTGCTCCAGATCGGAGTTAACAAATTTGATTCCATAGACTATTGATCTACCCATAATAGGTTCACGCTTTGAGCGAATTTCCGCATATAAGGTAAAATTCTGATTGAGGATTTCTAAATTTATTTGGATTGGCTGACCAATCTGAGCATGACTGAATAACTCGAGGCAAGCAGCTCCCCTTCTGAGATCTGAAAGCCTCCCCCGAAATTGCTGGCCATTCACTTCTACCATACAGCGGATATCTGCACGAAATCTAAAATCATATTCCCACCAATGTACTCGAGGATAGTAAAGAGGTGAGGAAATAATATAACAGGCTATTCCCAGTAAAATTATACTAAAGAAAAAACATGTCCCAATCATAGGATTCTCAATTACCAGAAAGTTTCGAGTCATTGAGAAGATATAGTAAATCGCAAGAATGAAGGAAATGTTCCAGTAAGAATAATAAAGCTGAGCGAGTGCCTTATAGTAAAAATTGAAAGTAAAAATTAGAAGTATTAGCTGAAAGAAAAAAGAAAAATAAACCACTGAATGAGTAACCAAAGCTTCTGAAACAAAAGCAATTAAAACCAATATAAACTGCAGTAAAGTTAGAAACTTCACCTTATCGTAGGAATTTTGGAGATTAAATCTTATAAGCATGGTCATCTTAACGGTAACTTAGAGGCTTTAATCAAGGGTTTTTAATTGAAAGCTCCGAAGGTGTAAAGCCATCAATCAGCCGTAGCTCTTTTCCCTCAGGCGTTAGGAAGATTTCACCAGAGAATTGCTTTTTATCGGTTACATAACAGACCTTATCAGTCTGATAATAACTCTTATCCCATGGCCAATAATCAAATTGATTTTTCCTTGATCGATAATTCAAGGCGTGAATCGGGCGTTCAAGATAGAAAGATAATTTTGATGCCATCTGATAAGTATTGGCCAAGATAGGATTTTTACATTTGGCCTGTATTTCTTGTGCCCAGTTTTTCCAACCATGAAACTCTTTTAGACGCTTAATTTTTAATAAATCTGGATCCATCACTAACAAAAATCTAGGCAGAAATACGGTAAGTAGCGAGGTTAAAAGTAAGCGTTTTACCCATTTTTTCTTCCAAATATCTGATTGGACACCCAGGACAATCAGTGTTGGAGTAAGAAAAATTGTCCAATTGGCCTCAAATTTTTTCGAGCAAGTAGAGAGGAGGAAAAAAAGAAATGATCCTAGCGAAATAAATTTTAATGCTCGATCAAAGTCTGTTGTGGTTTTCTGTTTTAATACGCTAATCCAAACAATTGGACCAACGAACAAACCTGCAAGAAAAATTTGAGATAGTGAGTATTCAAAAAGTCTTGTGAAACTAAAATCTACTTTTGGGCGTTCAAAAAAGTGATACCTGAGAGTCGCATAGTTATGTTCATGTTGCCAAAGCAGGTGAGGCAAAAAGCCTAATATCGCTAAAACCATTATCAGATAAAATTCTTTTTGCTTAAATAATTTTGGTACCGCAAGAAGAGTAAAAAAAACGACCAAGATTCCATGGTATTTTGAATAGAGCAAAAGTGGTATTACCAGAGATAAACCCAGCACTGAAGTTAAGTCTCTTTGGGACAGATACCTTTTCAATAAGTAACAATAAAAGGCAGTGAAGAACAAAAGTGGCAAATCGGGGAGTGAAAAGAGACCCGAGAATGAAGCCAAAGGAAAAGCAAAAAAGAGCAGCAAACCGATCCATTTTCTTTCCTGGACAACAAGTTTGTTGATAATGATACAAGATGCCAATTGTAAAACGATGAATCCAGACCTGACCGCTAGCTCAGACTTTGGCATCCAGGAGAAGAATTTAACAATAAGTCCGACCATCGGTGGATGATCAAAAAATCCCCAAGCCATGTGCTTAGAGTAAAGCCAGTAGTAAGCCTCGTCATGAGACAACTCAAAGTTTGAAGCAAGCCACAAATGCAGTAATAGGAGTGGCACTAAGGCCAAATTAAGCGTTCTCGTCATGTTTTTTTATGGTATAAAGAAACAATAACATAGGCCAAGGATTTCCTTTGATTAGCTTAGATAAAGCAGTGGTTATTATTCCCACTTACAATGAAATTTCAAATATTCAAAAGATGCTTGAAACGCTGAATTCATTACATCCAACGTTAAATGTTCTTATCATTGACGATGGCTCCCCTGACGGTACTGCTGAAATCATCAAAAATTTTCAAAAAACCAAAAGCAATCTTTATCTATTAGAGCGAAAAGGTAAGCTTGGACTCGGAACAGCTTACATTATGGGATTTCGGTGGGCACTGGAGAAAAATTTTGAGGCAGTCATTACAATGGATTGTGATTTTTCACATGAGCCCGAAGCCATTCCCCAGTTCACTCAAAAAATCGGAGAATATGATCTTGTCATAGGCTCACGGTACACCGGGGGAATTCGGATCATGAATTGGCCAATGCAAAGATTACTTCTCTCATACTTTGCCTCAATCTATGCTCGTATCATTACCGGAATACCATTTTTTGATTCAACAGGTGGATTCAATTGTTACAGCAGGAAGGCACTTACCTCATTAAATCTCAATAAAATTTTCTCTATTGGTTATGCCTTTCAAATTGAATTAAAATATAAAGTTTGGTCACTAGGGCTACCTTGTATCGAAGTTCCAATTACTTTTTTTGAAAGGACTGTCGGTAAGTCTAAGATGAGCCGAAAAATCATTTTTGAAGCTGTTATTAATGTTTTTCGTCTAAGATTCAAAAAGGTATTTGGAACACTCCAGTAATGGAAAACGTTGTAAAACTTGATCGAGAATTTTTCTTACTGATCAATTCACTCCATGCGGAGTGGTTAAATTCATCCATGCTCTTTCTTTCTGGGCAGATGATTTGGGCTCCTTTCATTTTACTCATTTTGTATTACGCCTATGTTCAAATGAGTAAAAATTATTTTTATTTGTTTCTGTTATTTCTTGCGATGACAATTATTTCTAGTGATGTCAGTTCCTCTTATTTACTGAAGAACATTTTTCAAAGACTGAGACCATGCCGATTGGATGAATTAAAGCCACTTATCTACCAGTTTGGACAAAAGTGTGGCGGTAAGTATGGTTTTGTGTCATCCCACGCGGCCAATTCCTTTGCTGTTATTACCTTTTCTACACTGACTCTCAAATTTCGCCCAAAATTCTTCGGCCTATTTTGGATGCTTCCCTTTCTTGTGGCCTACAGTCGTATTTATTCGGGAGTTCACTATCCAGGAGATGTGACTATGGGATCAATTGTGGGGATTATTTTTGGGATCCTAATGGCATTATTTTATAAAAATAGCACTCTAAGGGGCGAGCCGACTTAAATTCCATTTATCATCACTTTTCTCATAAATTATTCGGTCATGCATTCGGCTTTCTCGGCCCTGCCAAAACTCTAGATAATCAGGCTCGATTGAATATCCACCCCAATGTAGAGGCCGGGGGAGAACTTCAGAGCTAAGTAATTTTTCATCTGCTTTTTTAAATAATTCCTCTAATTCTTGACGAGATGAAACCCTTTGACTCTGAGGCGAGGCAATTGCTCCAATCTGATTTCCTCGGGGTCTTTTCTGAAAATAGTCATCTGACAGGACACTCTCAACCTTAGTCGCTCTTCCCTCAATTCTTACTTGTCTTTGAAGTGGAAGCCATAAAAAAGTCATACTAACAAATACGCTCTTTTCTATTTCATGGCCTTTAGCGCTAAGATAATTGGAGTAAAAAATGAATTTGCCTTCATTGATCCCCTTTAGAAGGACGACTCTTCCACGAGGACGACTATTACAAATAGTGGAAAGAATAAAAGCGTTTGGTTCATCGCACTCGCTCTTCAATGATTCATCAAACCACTTTTCAAATTGAACAATTGGACTAGGATCACAGTCTCCAAAATCAAGTGAATTTTTCTTGTAATGAATGCGTAAGTTTTCTAATTTCTCATTAATAGTCATAGAATAATTTTATCAGGATTTCTGACCAGTTAAAACATAATGTTTAAAGTTTTCCACCAACACAAAAGCTGGATCAGTTGGGTCTGATAACCCTTCAAAAATTTTATCAATCGCATTCGCTTCATCATTTAGGATAATTTTTTTATAGCTTTCTAGCAGCTCTCTTTCCTCTATCTCAGTCACTTCTTTTTCCATCTCCTCAATTAATCTAATTATTGAGGATTGAATAAGCTTAAAGAGTAATTTTGAAAGAATCACTCTGGAGTAGATTTTTTTCGTTCCAAATCCCAACAACTTCATCTCTCCAAGACCCACATCATAAGCGGATGAAAGTGCAAATCGGCATAATCCTGCAATGACTTTCATGCAAAAAACGGTTTTTTCTTTGGAGTCATTTTTTTTATCCAATTCAATAATCATATCATTTGAAAAGTACTTAAATCCTTCATTCACTCGTTGTGGCAAAACCTTGATAAGAAGGGAGGTACCTTGAATACTATCTTTGATCTCTGCAAATGAATTTTTTGCACTGAAATTTTTCAGTGTTTTTTTTCCTGCCCGGCCAAAGGCAATGATTGATCCGTGGCCGTCTTTAAAAATATTTTTAAGATCCTCTTTTAAGATGGAGGAAAAGATTAGTTGACCTTTATTTTTGAGAACAAATTTCATGGATTCAGAAATATTCATAATTGCTCTATTCTAATTCTACTCCATTAGGTATGCAAAAATTCATCCCATAAATATTAAGTTTGTCTCAACTTTACCTTTTTAACTACCCGTAACTACCCCTTTTTTCCTTAGTAATAACAGTAAGTTAATTACTTTACAGACTTGCCACTGGGATTTTTTGCCACTATATAGGTTGGAAAAGTTCCCCAAAAGGATTTTAGCCCCGTGAAACTAAAAAAATCTTCAACTATTATTCTTATTGATGATGATTTAGATCTTCTTGATTTATTATCGAGCTTCTTTAAACAGCGCGGATACAAAGTTTTCACCTTCAATAACGCTGAAGAGGCCTTGATTGAAATTGAAAATAAGAGAATTGAAGCTGATGTTGTTATTTCTGATTTAAAACTACCGGCGATGTCTGGCACGGATTTTATAAGAAGAATTAGAAAATCTGACTCCAGACTCCCAATCATTTTAATTACCTCTGAAACGAGTGTTGAAACTGCCGTTGAAGCAATTGAGACTGGAGCCTATGATTTTGTTCTGAAGCCACTGCATATTCCCCAGCTTTTAATTTCTATCCAAAGAGCACTTTATCTTAATGAAGTTCAGGCAGAGAATACGAATTTAAAAAACATATTTCAGGGCCAAGACTTCATGGGTCTTAAGGGCATTATTGGTAAAAGTCAGGGATTTAAGAAGGCAATGGAATTGGCGCAGAGAGTTTCCTCTAGTCAGGCCAATATCTTAATAACTGGTGAGAGTGGTTCAGGTAAAGAAGTCATTGCGAAAGCCGTTCATGAGCTTGGTGATAAAAAAGAGGGTCCCTTTATTGCGATTAATTGCTCAGCCATTCCAGAAAATCTTTTGGAATCTGAACTTTTTGGTCATGCAAAGGGATCTTTCACAGGTGCTAACGACAAGAAGATCGGGCTTTTTGAAGAGGCAAATAAGGGAACATTGTTTCTAGATGAAATTGGAGACCTGAGTCTTCCTTTGCAAGCAAAACTACTGAGAGTCCTTCAGGAGAGAAAAATCAAAAGGATTGGTGAAAACCAATATCGTGATATCACTGCTAGAATTATATGCGCAACTCACAAAGATCTTCGAAAGGAAGTCTCTGAAAGTCGCTTTAGAGAGGATTTATATTTTAGGCTTAATGTCATACCTATCTTTATGCCTCCACTTAGAGAAAGAAGAGAAGACATTCTTCCTTTAAGTGAATATTTTTTAAAAAAATTTACTCTCATGAATAATATCCACATAAAGGGGTTCACTAAAAATGCCATTTCAAAACTTGAAAATCGCGACTGGAAAGGCAATGTAAGAGAATTAGAAAATGCTATAGAAAGAGCTGTCGTTCTTTCAACGAATGACTATATTCATGCGGAGGATTTACCAGGAGATGAACTGATAGGATTTTCACAAGATAAAATTCAAAATAATTGTGATGAATCCCATTTTAGTTACAACGAAGATAGACCCGCTACACTAGATGAACTTTCAAAAAAGTATATACAGCATATTTTTGATAAGAACGGAGGCGCCAAAGAACAAACGGCTAGAGACCTAGGTATTGACAGAAAAACCCTGTATCGAAAACTCAAAGAAATGGATTTAAACTAGCACCTCTGGGTTACCCATTGTAAAAACTGTTCCAGAAGTTTTTTAATACTTTGAATATCCGTTTTTTTTGCTGCCCCTTCTAGCCTTTTTCCTATCTCGCTGATCTCTGGATGTCCAAAGGTCTTACCACTTCCTTTGAGTTTGTGAGCGATCTTTTCTATTTCACTAAATTTTTGTTGTTCAAAGTAATAAATACACGCTTGAAGATCGTGAGTCCTGCGCTGAATATATTTTTTCATGATGTCTAATGGCACTTCCATATTGCTCACCCCTTTTTTTCCATTTTAGGGGGAATTTATGATCTTAAAAGACACACTTCCACTTGAGATGTGACAAAATACCCCAATACTTTAATCAAGAAGCATCCAAATATTTAGATTTATGATCTCTATGTTTGGCATGCAATGTGCTTTGTTTATGACTGCTAACACCGTTTGACCTGAATTGGTCAACGGCTTTATTAAGACATTCGTTTTATTCAATAACCTGCACAACCTGTTAGCATCAGTTGAAGATAACCCGCCTTTATTAATACCACTCTGAATTTTCAGGGTGGTCATCTTTTAAACCTGTGCTAGATTAGTAGCATGTCTTTAATTCCTGAAATCAAACCTGGACAATCAATTGAGCTTCTTAAGGAGCTTCACATCCTCACTCGTGATGGAAAATTAAATCAAGACAGTCGAAGAAAATTAAAGCAAGTCTATCATCTTTATCAATTTATTGAGCCACTTCTTATTGATCTTGAAAAGAGCGGTCACTCTCTTGAGATTGTTGATCATGGAGCAGGAAAGTCTTATCTGGGATTTATTCTGTATGATCTTTTCTTTAAAAAATTGGATCACGGAACAATTTATGGAATTGAAACGAGAGAAGAGCTGGTAAAAAAATCTGCTGATTTGGCTCAAAGGCTCCAGTTTAAAAGGATGTCCTTTCTTAATTTATCTGTAGAAGAATCTACTCACTCTAATTTACTCCCAGAGAAAATTGGCATGGTAACGGCACTCCATGCGTGTAATACGGCGACGGATGATGCTATTAATTTTGGTCTTAAAAAAAATGCCAGTAGTTTTGTTCTTGTTCCCTGCTGTCAGGCAGAAGTTGCAGCTGAGTTAAGAAAAAATAAAGGAAAGATGATCGGCAAAAGTTTTCTAACTGAGATTTGGCGTCATGCCATTCATACAAGAGAATTTGGTAGCCACATTACAAATGTTTTGCGGTGTTTAAGGCTAGAAGCCCATGGCTATCAGGTAACAGTGACCGAACTCGTGGGCTGGGAGCATTCAATGAAAAATGAACTTATCATCGCGCAATACAAAGACCTGCCACGCAAGAGCGCCCAAACTAAGCTGAATTCACTTCTGGAAGAATTAGGCATTCCTGAATTAAAAGAGCGCTTTCATTGCTAAAAGATGAACTCTAGTGGCGATTGATCATTTTTCTTCCCGTCACCATGCTTGCAATAAAACTGATAACGGCCAAAACAAGAAAAACAAATAATAGGTTTTTTCCTATTTCAAATGACATCCCAGCAACCCCATTTGCCCCTAAAAGAATGGCGACAAGCCCAAGAACAAAAAAACCAATAGCAATTCTCAACATAAAGTTCCTCCACTCTAAATACCTTGGTCGAGATGTTACACTTTTGATGCCAAAGCATTATAAAAATAAAATTCAATCCTTAGAGCATTTAATTGGCGTAATTCGAGGCATTTTTCCACAATGTTACCGAATTAGTTTATTTTCTGTGGATTGTGATTAAAATAATGGCTTAATACTTTTTCCAGGAAAACTATGCTTCACCCTTACACTGAGCTGAGATTTGTGTCAGATGAAATTGGATATGGAATTTTTGCGACTGAATTTATTCCAAAAGGAACTATCACCTGGGTAAAAGATGAACTTGATCGAGTTTTTACTCCCCAAGAACTAGAAAAACTTAATCCTGCAACACTTGAGCATTTACTTAAATATACATACCGAAATTCAAAAGGGGAGTATTTATTTTGCTGGGATCTAACTCGTTACGTGAATCATAGTTTTGAACCAAACTCAATGCTTACATCAATGGGCTTTGAAATCGCCATTAAAGATATCCCACGAGGAACTGAAATTACAAATGATTATGGAACTCTCAATATAATTGAACCATTCCAATGCGCAAATGATCCAGACCATGAAAGACAGTTTGTCTGTCCTGATGATCTCTTGAGACTAAATAAGAAATGGGATCAGTTAATAGAATCAGCTTTCACACACATTTCTTCCGTTGGCCAACCGCTATTTAAGTTTTTAACTTCAGATCAGAGCTCTGTAATAGATCAAATTAACAGAGGGGAAACAACTATCCCCTCTGTTATTAAAAACTTATTTAAAGATAGTAAGTAGAAAACCTATCTAGATTTATTTTCGCCACCAGTAGGGAGTCCATCTAGAACAACAGGCTTAGCAGGAATAATCGGGAGAAGACGTTGATTTGAACTAGACTTTGAGATCAAATGTCTGTCTTGGCTATTTGATAAGGCTTTAACGGCTGGTTCAAATGAATCAGAAGCATCAGATGTATTAATCAGAGTGGCACTCGAGATACTTGCTACAAATAAAGACAGCACTAATAACTTCATAAATTCCCCTTGTTTGATTTCTCTGAGAGTCATTATATTCCTTGTCGGAATTTCTCCAAACTTTCTTTAAGTTTAAAAGTAAATCACCTCTCTCGCGCGAACCAAGTTATTGATTTCACTTAAAGACTGCTCACTTTAGCTCTTCTTACTCTTCATCCAATTGTGCCAAAAATTTATGTCTAATACCTTTATAAAAGAGAGTTTAATTCTTCAGGAGAGGAATAATAATAAGTATGAAGGGAAAAGTTTCTACTTATCCAGTTTCCATACCTTTCGGCAGTGTATTTATCATCTCCAACGATAATTAAATAAAAAGTTTCATTGTTTTTAATATTCTCCAGATATTTAATCAATTCGTCCGCTGGTTTCATTTTAGTGGATGGATTAACTTGATAGATCGATCCAGAAATTTTTCCACTCTCTTTTAATTTTCCCGTCGTATCAAGGATATACAATGAAGATATCTTTTTTGATAAAATATCTTTTATTTCTTGCCCCTCAATTCCGCGAGAGTAAAAACTTTTAGGCCTTGACGTAAGAACAAAGCACAAAACAAAAAAAGCAACATAGAGCAAATTACTTTTCATACTTAGATCCTTTGATCATTTAAGCAATCATACTTAAATACAAGCTCGGAAATAGGATTATTAAGTTTCTCTTCCTTGCCCTTTATAACCACCTCATCGACTCCATAAATATAAAGTACTTTTAGAAAATTATCCTCTCTGACGTCATTAATTTTATGGCAATAAAATTTTGCATAGCTCGTAGCTACTTTACTTCGTTGTTCAATAGATGATTTACCTCGAGCAACTTGTATTATTAACGGAACAGCTAATCTCATAAGTCGATCTTTATAGTAATAATCAATATTTTTGGGTCTTACTGGATCTCCATTCTGTGTAGAATTTAAAAGGTCGTAAAGAACGCCATCCTGGAACTCACCCTGAAGAGCAATCCAGCTTATTACGTGGGGACCCTCTGGACCAAACATTCCCCAACCTTGATCAAAACCCAACAGGTTCTTAATAGGAGTTATGAAATCTCTACTTTCCAATGGATAATTTCTTGCAACTCTTAAATTTGACTGGATTGTGATAATGACCATGAATAACAGAAATAAATTTTTAGTTTCAGGGGATTTAAAAAGACTTTTAATCTTATTTTTAAAAGAATTAAAATATTCCCTAAGTTTTAGCTGGAAGCCCGAAAGATACATCATATATTGATCAATCCAATCTAAAACCTTACCCTTCATTAAAAGAGAGCTGTTAATACTAAATACAAGAACGAAGAAATCTAGCCTGGCAACTATGCTCAGGCCAAAGTGGAAAATAAATATTGAAAGTGCTGCCAAATTGTCACAAAGTTTTCTTTTAAATGGAGAAAATAAAAGCAGTGGCATTCCATATTCAAAAGCCAGCGTAATTATTGTCAGAGATTTTAAAATCCCTTCAGGCAAATTGTGACCCAACCAGGTCCCAATATCGCTTGCAAAGTCTGAAACAAGTGTTCGTTTAACTGCGGAGAAATCTTTGGTCCAGGATTCACCAAATTTTGCAAGTCCAGCAATAAAATAAACTATGGCAATTTGCATCCTTAAAGAAAAAACTGGTACACCAGAGACAGTTAACTCATCCGTTTTTTCAGAAAAGAGTGAATATCTCCGATCAACCGGTAGAAAGAGCATCCAAAATAATATGAAGTGACTATATTGATTTGCAGCATTTGAAATCTCTGTATCCTGAATAAAAACTTCTATTGAAGTTGTAAGGATAAAGAGTAATACCCCCACAATTTTCACATTATAACCAATAATATAGAGCAGAGATAAAATGATATTTGCCAGAAAAATACAGTAAGTAATGGCCGGGGTGAAATAGCTTGCATAGAGAAGGGAGAACCTAAAATCTCCTAAATTACTAAGCTCCTTGCCAAAAACTCCTTCAGGATTAAAGTATCCTGGAATTGCCATCATATAAAAAAAAGTTGATATTAAAATGGCAAAACCAAGATGTATTCTTGCCAACCCCAACGCTCTTAAATCGATTGAATAGTCCGCATTTTCTTTTAGATACTTAATCATTACTTTTGTAATCCCTTAGATTTTTGTTTTTTGTTATTATTATATTTTAAGTTTTAGTAACTGACGTTGAAAATCATCATCTAAACAGTTGCAATTATTCACTAAAATACAGCCCCTCATTCCTTTTTCGTCCTAGTTCTTATTGGTTTTTAAAATGCCTATTTCTATTGTTTTGAAATTTAATCGGCAAAAACTACCGATTTTACTAGGGCATGCCCAAAAAAATAGGCAAAAAAATCATCATAACGAAGCTTGATTTTTAAGAAAAATCACCAAAACTCCTGATTTTAGGAAAATCTTAAAAAGTCATTTAAACTTTTTTTCGATTTTTTAGGTTTCATATTACAATTTTAAAACACGTAACCAATCACAGGGAGTATCAAATGTCTCAAGTTCAAATTACAGTTAATGGAAAAAATGTTGGAGCAAAAGAGTTAGAATTAAAACTTGGAAATATTTATGACGGTTTTAAATCTTCTAAAGATATTATTTCAAATGAAGGATGGGCAAAACTAGACCCTAAAGGTCACCACACAAACGATTTTAACAATATGATGAACCTTTTCAGAAAAGTTGCTTCTCAAGTTAGCAAAGAAGAATTTGTAACAAGTTTTATGGCAGATGAAATTCCAGCAGTAAAATTAACAGCGGCAGAAATGGAAGTTCTTAAGGGTGGTTTTAATAAGTGGATTAAAGCTGCATGTATTGGTGCTGCTACAGGTCTTGCTGCTACAACATTAGTTGGTTGCTTTGTTGGTGCTGCTCTAGAAATTGGTTCGAATTACTAATTGTCCATTATTAAGGGGACTCTGAAGATAACTTTCAGGATCAAAAATAACTAAACCCCTTAATCTAGATATTATGTATCAAAGGTCACTAGCTAGGCTAGTGACCTTTGTTTTTGACATAGAACTTGCTGAACTTTAGAATTTTCAAATGATACACAACTTACCTAGAAAAAATATTTTTATCCTTTCGGCTTCTCAAGATCATGAGGCACTAGGGGTAATAAATGAAATCGGCGACAAGGCCTCAGTGACTCATTTTACTGAAAAGAGTGCTCTCTCACTTGAAGTTAAAGATGGTAAAGCGACTTGGTTTATTGATGATTTAGTTTGGTCCACGGAGAATCCACCACCTTTCTCGGCTGTCTATGTTCGAATGACAGATAGTGTACCGATGCCCCCTTCTGGATTAACTCATACAGGAACTTATCATGAGTTCATGAGAGAGATTTTTTACAGTAATGAACGTGCGACTTTGCGCCTATCGCTTTTAGGGTCACTTGAAGAGGCTGGAGTGAGAATGTATAATTCCCCTCAATTTTCTAGTCGTGAATTTAAGCCACAAAGAATAAGTGACCTAGCGAGCTCAGGAGTTCCTGTTCCTTCATCATTTTACTCAAGCCATGGTCCCAGTTTAAATGAGTTTGCTCTTAAAACAGGCCGTATCGTGATGAAGCCCCTATCAAGAGGATTTGCCAAAGAGGTCAGTCCAGATTTATTTTTAAATAATCCTCTACCGGAGCGTGCACCTGTAGTGCTTAACGAGCTAGTGCCTGGTTCGGACTTTCGAATTTTTATTTGTGACGGTCAAGTTATAGGTTCAGTTGCGGTACAATCCTCAAAAGAAGTTGATAGTAGATATTTTGAAACCGGTTTTACAAAATTTTCCCCAACTCCACAAATGATAGATCACGCTATACTTTCTGCCAAAGTTTGCAAGCTTCGATTTTCAGGTATCGATTTTAGAATTGATAGCACTGGCAAATATAAGATCCTAGAAGCCAATGCCATGCCGATGTTTAGAAATTTTGAGAAGCACTCTGGCGTACCTATAACAGCGAATCTAGTTGAGCATTTACTAAAATGACGAATATAGATCTACCTTCAATTAAATTTCAAAACTTTTTAAGGAATGCAGACAATAAGGCTTTGTGGACGAAGGCACCAACTCTTTTCCCTAAACTCTCACACAAGGAAGCCTTCTCTAAAGTAGTTGCTCTACGAGTTTTAGCATTAAACCTTGATCCTGAAACCTGGGAAAACTGGATTGGAAACAAGACATTTGTCATGGCTTCAATTCAGCGATTTGATCTTGATTTGATTATCAGTGCCTTTCCACACTCAACGGTAGTTATTTCATGAAAAAAAATATTGAAACAAGTGAGTTCCTAAATTCTGATTTAAGTTTTGTGGAAGAAAAAAACTTTGGAGTTCTAGGCTGGACAGATCCCTTTGAAGACTTTAAATGCCTCATCATGTTGATGCCACTGGAAGATCTTATAGATATCAGTGATATTGATTTTTCTGATACTTAATTAAATATTTAATAAAAATAGAATTGGCAGATGGCTGATTTAAAATGGCGCAACCGCTACGATTCGAACGTAGGACCTCTTGATTCGTAGTCAAGTGCTCTATCCAACTAAGCTACGGCTGCGCTAATGAGGTTCTAGTTTTAATCGAAGAAAGATCAGTTATCAAGATTGAATTTTTTTATCTTTTTGAAACGGTAAAGCTTATAGAGTTCTACTTAAATTCAACCACTTAGGATCTTAAAAAAACTGCGCCAAAGGAAACCCCACTGATAATCCATACATGGAAGCAGCTCGAGTCCCATATTCCCAATTTATAAAGTTGAATTCCAGGAAGGTTTTTGAGCCAAATCTGAGCCAGAAATTTTGATAAGTAACATCTCTCTGAGGACTTAAGAACCCTCCAACAGAAAACCGATAGTTTTCCATTCCAAAAGGGTGATGAAATAACAGCTCTGCCCCCTGTGGAAAAATCACTTGCGTGTAAACATCGTCATATCCGATGTCATGACGATAAGAAAGCGCCTGAAATCCAACAAGAGTGGAAAAGACTAAACGATCATCATAAAATTTTCCAATTTCTGATCCTAAGTAAATCCCAGCATGATTGAATACTGATTCTTTCATGACTAGGGCCTCAAACCCCTTAATTGAATGCACGTTATTTAAATAGTAATTTCCGTAGAACATTACAGAGGGCAGAATCTCTGTGTCTGAGGTAAGGCCAGCACTTGTGCTTTTATATGAGTAGGGGCCTATTCCCATCGATGTACGCATACGATGAAGCCTCTGAGGAAATTTTATTTTAAAAATTATTTCTTTGATTTCTTTTTTTTCATTAATAACTGGGACTTTTGCTATTCTTCCTTTTGAAAAGGAAATTAGGTATGGTCCATGAAATTTATCAAGTGTTTTGTACTCACTTGATATCCAGTAGAGCTTAAGACTGGGAATGATCTCACCATTTATATTCTCTCTTACAAGTTCACATCCGATGCTTAAAAACTCACCATCAAATCCGAAAACCTGCACATTATGGCCACTACAAGAGTAATCTAAAAGAATAGTTTGATTTTTAAATGCCGCACTTGAAGTGTGCACACTCACATCACCAACGCGTTGCCCATCATGATACACATCTACTTTAATGGGATCAAAAATAGATAAATCAATATCTGCAAATTCGGCTTCTTCAAATTCTTGTGGAAGGTAGGTTGTATCTTTATATCTGAAATGGAGATGATTGTTTTCTTTGTCTTTATTGATTAATCTTATTTTTACAAATGGGAGTAAAATATTTTCTTTGCTCCTCTCCCATTTTATATCTCCAACAAACTCCGCTTTTAAGTTCTTCACACTTGTTATGAATTCCAGATCTTTTGTTGTGAGTTTTAAGAGCTTATCGTCTCGATTAATAATAGGAAGCGGAAGAATAAGATCTTTTGCCCTTACATTCTGGAGACTCATAAGTAAGAACAATATTAATAAAAAATTTTTTAGTGAAATCATTCAATTATTTGAACATGAAAATTAGATTAGATGTAAAAATTATGAAAATGGCGGAGACGATGAGATTCGAACTCATGGATCCAGTTACGGATCGCACCCTTAGCAAGGGTGTGGTTTAAGCCAACTCACCCACGTCTCCGTTATTTGGCTTAGAAACTACCTACCAAGAAAAAAAGTGGCGGAGGACTAGGGATTCGAACCCCAGGTAGGCGTTAACCCACGACAGTTTTCAAAACTGTTGCCTTAAACCGCTCGGCCAGTCCTCCACTACAGGAGAATAACTATAAAGAAATCTTAGAAAAAAGACAATCGCTATTTACGTATCTCTTTTAGACCACCCATGTAAGGCCATAGGACCTCCGGGATTTGGACTGATCCATCATTCTGTTGATAGTTTTCAAGGATTGCCACCACTGTTCTTCCTACGGCTAAACCAGAGCCATTAAGGGTGTGGGCATACTCAACCTTGCCATCTTTATTTCGAAAACGGATATTGGCCCTTCTGGCCTGAAAATCACCACAAT
This sequence comes from Bacteriovoracaceae bacterium, assembly GCA_947461145.1. Lineage (GTDB taxonomy): Bacteria > Bdellovibrionota > Bacteriovoracia > Bacteriovoracales > Bacteriovoracaceae > Peredibacter. Next base: position 2,112 of record CANHJD010000033.1, on the reverse strand, counting down.
TCGAAATAGAGGAGATCTCGCGATATTTATTTTGACTTGGGACCCATACTTCAAGATCAATTGTTTTTTGCGACGCGAAACCCATATCACCTGTGCAAAGAGCTAAAGCCCGATAAGGAAGATTCAATTTTTCCAGTATTTCACATGAGCTATCAATCATCTTTTGATGGATTTCTTGGGACTGAGAAGGAGAACAAATTGAAACCATTTCTACCTTGTTGAATTGGTGCATGCGTATCAAACCCTTCACATCTTTCCCGTGGGAGCCGGCTTCTGAACGAAAACATGGAGAATATGCTGCATATAAATAGGGCAGCTCCGCCTCTTCCATTATCTGCTCTCGCTTAATATTAGTAAGTGTTACTTCAGAAGTTGGGATTAAATACCATGGCTGTTCGGAATTTAACTTAAAAAGCTGGTCTTCAAATTTTGGAAGATTTCCAGTTCCAATCAAAGATCTTTCATGGGCAATGAAAGGAGTCATCATTTCAGTAAATCCCTTTGAACCCTGATGATCTAGCATAAAATTTATGAGAGCACGCTCAAGTCTCGCAATTCCTGCGCGGTAAATAACAAAACGAGCTCCAGTTATTTTAGCGGCGGTTTCGAAATCAAGCATCCCAAGCTTCTCGCCAATATCAGCGTGGTCGGCGGGAGTAAAATCAAAGACTCTAGGTGTCCCCCAACGTTTGACTTCTTTATTTTCTTCTTCTGATTTTCCAACAGGGACCGAACTATCAGGTAAATTTGGTATATTTAATAATAAATTATTTTGTTTTACCTGAACTTCATCTAATTCTTTTGCGTCTTTTTCCATTTCCACTTTCAGTGAAGCGACCTGATTCATAAGTTCACTAGCATCAAGTTTATTCTTTTTTAACTCACCAATTTCTCGGGAAAGCTTATTAATGTCAGCTTTTTTAGTTTCTGAGGCTGTGGTTAAAATTTTTCTTTTTTTATTAAGCTCAACCACTTCAATTAAAAGCGCAGTATCAAAATTTCTATTTAAAAGGCTATTCTTAACGAATTCAAAATCATTTTCGATTTTTTTAATGTCTAGCATAAATGCACCTATTGCATGAGATTAATATACGATTCAATCTGAGCTTTATCTGAGGCTTCAGGATTCATTTCAAGATACAATTTATAGGATTCAACGGCAAGACCACCTTGGCCCAGAAGTCTATAAACATCACCAATTTTTTTATGTACAAGAGGCTCATCACTCTTTTCTCTCATGGCTTTTTTATACAGATCAAGAGCAAGGTCAAAATTATTTCTCTTAGTACTTATATCCGCTAGACCCATTAAAGACTCATAGGCTCGTGGATTTATTTTCTGCGATTTTTTGAAATAGCTTTCCGCTTGAACCAAATCACCTTTTTCCACATAGATTTGAGCAATTAAAGTCAAATCAGCATCATTATCTCCGTTCTCTTTGACGTCAGCTTCAACATCTCTGAGGGCACCATCATAGTCTTTACTTAAGAATTTAATTTTTGCAATGTAGTATTGAACCTTTGGATAGGATTCCATTTTATCTTGAATTCTTTTAAACCATTTTGCAGCTTCTACTAATTTGCCATTTTCAAAAAGTACCCTACCGGCCGTCATCATCGCCTCAAGCTCTCCTGGTTCAATTCGTAAGAGGCTCTCCACAAGAACAGGAATCTCATCAAATCTTTCATCTATTAGTGCCGCACGAATCAAAAATTCATAAAGTGCTTTATCTTTAGTTGGTAATTTCTCTAACTTTTCACGATACGCCTGGAAATCTTTTACCTTCCCAGCTCGATAATAAAAGATGGCAATTTCAGATAATATCTTTGGATTCTCTCCAAACTCATCCATTAATCCAAGTAAGTATCCAATAGCTGCTTGATCATCTTGCTGTTCGTAAATAATTTTCGAATACGCAATTCGATAGTCAGGATTAATAGGATCCAGCTCCATGCATTTATTAATTAGAATTCTTGCAGCATCAAAGTTTGCTCTTTTGATTAGTAGCTCTACAAGATAAAAAATATCTCTGTCATTCAGGGGGTTCATATTCATAGAATTTTTGAACCATGATATTGCTTGAAGGGAATCACCCATTCTCATATAAAGTCT
>CANHJD010000032.1 GCA_947461145.1 Bacteriovoracaceae bacterium | reverse complement strand
TGGATACCATGAACACCAATTTCCATTTGAGCTTTTTCTCCAAGCTCACGCAAACGAGATTCAAATTCATGCTTGCATTTTTCATAGAACTCTTCAATTTTCGCTGGGTGAATTCGACCGTCAGCGATTAGTCTTTCAATTGTCATTCTTGAAATTTCTTTTCTCACAACGTTGAATGAAGAAATTGTTACGATCCCAGGCGTATCATCAATAATTAAATCCACACCGCAGATTTGCTCAAAAGCTCGAATGTTCCGACCTTCGCGACCAATGAGTCTTCCCTTAACTGCATCATCGGCAATTTCAACCGAAGAGATTGTCTGTTCAGCAACATACTCTCCAGCGAATCGTTGAATAGCAATACCAACAATTCTCTTGGCACGTTTCTCTGACTCTTCGTTCGCTTCTTCCTCAACTCTTTTAACTCTAATCGCTGCATCAACCTTTGCTTCTTGCTCAATCGTTTCGATCAATTCCGCCTTGGCCTGCTCTTTAGTTAGTCCAGAAATCTGAGTGAGCTTGCCAGCTAACTCATTATGAATTTCAACATTCTTTTTGATCTCTTCATCCAGCTTTTGGACTCTCGTATCAATTTCGGTATCTTTTGCTTTAACACGTTCCTGATCTTTTTGAAGCTGCTCAGTTTTCTGTTCCAAAGCAACTTCTTTCTTCGTAAGACCACGCTCAAAATCAGTGAGATGTTTCTTCTTTTTTTCCATATCATTTTCAAGCTGATTACGCTCTTCACGAACAATCGTCTTGGCATCTAACTGCGCCTTCTTGCGTAGCTCTTCAGCTTCAGCCTGTGCTTTTTTGAGGATATCTTGAGCTTCACCCTCTTTAGACTTTTGAGCCGCTGTATTTTTGATGTTCAAAAAAACAAAAGCAATTGCTGCCCCTGCTACTAAACCTACTATGGCCATTATTACTGGATCCATTATTTATCCCCTTAAAACTTTCCTTGCTGTTTTACATCCCAGCAAAATTTTTCAGTTATTATAAAATCCATGTGGCAGTCGTGACTTTCCACTGGAATATTGTTTACTAATTGCCCACTCCAAGCAAGGCCAATCCTTAATGCTTCTGAGTGCTGAAGAAAACGATCATAAAATCCTTTTCCTCTTCCAAGTCTTCCACCCTTCAGGTCAAATCCAACCCCTGGAACAAAAATCCATTCAGGTTGGACTTCATGATAAGGTCGATCTAACCAAACTCCGCCCTTGGGTATTCCCTCAGGAATGGCAAACCCCATTTGATAGTCCTTCAAAATCGGAAAACTTAAATTTACTGGAACCTCATGAAGAAGTACTTGGTAAACTGGAGCGATCTCGACTTTCAGAGGCAAATAGGCAGCGCCAATCTGACTAGCAAGTTCAGGATAAATCTTGAGAAATTTTATGATTTGATTGGTAAGAGAAAAGCTTAAGCCTTGAATCTCATCTTCAGTGAGGGCAGAAAGACTTCTTAGTAATTCACTACGAAGATTTTCTTTTTTCACTTCTAATTCGCTTCAATATTTAATACCTGCAAAGCAGTTTCGAGAGATTCTTCAAGTTTAAAGATGTTATTTTTATACTCATCTTCAACCTGCAATTTTTCTGTCGCCATTTTTAAAGCAACTAAAACTGCAACATCAGTATCTCGAAGCTGAGGACGGCTTTTCTTAAGTTGTTCAACTTCAGAATTAACCAAATCCACCACTGCTTTAGCAATTGTGCTATCGTCTTGATCCGGGCGAACCCGTACCTTACAACCTAATACATTGTACTCAATGTCCTGACTCGTTTTGGTCATAAGAATAAGGTAGGGGACAACCCTTCAAAAGTCAATGTAAGCAAGTGATCAGAACTTTGTTATTTCGATAACTTAAGCAGACTCTAGGCCAACTAATGTTTTGAGGTAAAGTTCAAGATCAAAGAGCTGTAAATCATCAACTGATTCACCAACTCCAATATAAGTAATTGGTACTTTTAAATGATCAACAATTCCAACAGCACTGCCGGCCTTGGCCGAACCATCACATTTTGTGAATATAATTCCAGTTAGTTGAAGTGCTTTGTTGAATTCCTGAGCTTGTTTTAACGCGTTCTGTCCAGTAATGGCGTCTAAGACCAAAAGAACTTCATGAGGGGCATCAGAATTTATTTTACTCATCACTCGTTTTGTTTTGGCCAATTCATCCATCAAATTCTGATTGGTATGAAGCCTTCCCGCCGTGTCAATTAAGCAATAGTCATAGCCTTCAGCAAAAGCTTTAGCGACTGTGTCATAGGCAACTCCACTTGGATCAGCGCCATCTTTTGCACGAACCATATCTACTCCGGCGCGATCACACCAAACTTGCAACTGATCTACAGCAGCTGCTCTAAATGTGTCGCAAGCACCAACAATAACTTTTGCCCCCTGAGAATTTAACTTTGTTGCAAGTTTACCAATGGTCGTTGTTTTTCCAGCACCATTCACACCTACAATCATAAAGACTCGAGTTTTCTTTTCCGTTTTATCTAATGAGAAGACATGACTCTGAATGGAGCCCTGGATGGATTCCATTTTGCCTTTCATGAAACCAAAAACGAGATTTTGAATTTCGTCAGGAGTTTTTCCTTTACCCTCTTTTTCTAATTTTCCCAGAAGCTCCTGAACAAGACCTGTTGGAATATCCGCAGTGTAAAGAATCTCCTCTATTTCATCGAGAGATGGATTGGCAGAACTAAAAAGTTGACCGATTCTTCCCCAAACTTCGGAGCGTGACTTTTCAAGCCCTAAGGAGAGCCTATCCGTCCAAGAAATTTTTGGGGGCGCAACGACAACCTTTTCTTCGACTTTTGGCGGGACAACTTTTGCTGGTTTTTTCCTAAGTACAATAAAAAGAACTGCTGCTAGAACAACTAAACCAATCAAAATTAAAATCATATTATCCATACTTAATTTCCTTAGAAAGTGGCTAGAAGTATGGACTAGATTACTTGTTAAAGTAAAGCCTCAAGAATCCCCAGATCATTTGTGCGGTCGCTCCCCACAAGAGATGTGGATTAACATTTTGCTCCACAGGCAGATAGCTTCCGGATTTTATGGGATGAAACATCACAGCACTTTTTTCATGGCCATATCTCCATGCAAAATTCCAATTTTCCTCAATCAAAAGCTCTCGCCATGGATAAGCAAGTACGACATCCCACTCCCCATTACTTTGCACTTTTTTAAAAAACTCATCCTGAGAGATTAATAACTTTGAAACAACAGGCACTATAGGTTGTAGACGGGCCGTCATAACTGTTGGAAGGCATCCCAAGTACTCAAGTCCATCAGAGCTAAGACCTGTTTCCTCTTCAAACTCTCTCCGAGCCACCTGCCAAGGATCCAGCTCAGATGCCATTTTGTGACCACCAACAAAAGCGATCTGGCCGCCATGAGAGGGCATCGTTTCAGATCTTTTTATTAAGAAAACATGCTCTTCATTACACAAAAAAAGCACGGCTCCTTTCCACTCGGAAAGGTTGGGGGTATGCTGAGTCAAAAGAATTTTTATACGGTGAAAATCCATGCGCTTACGTTACCAATTTGAACTCATTCAGCTTATTAGAAACTTCTTTACCCAACAAGGTTTTTTAGATGTTCTCACTCCACCGGCCGTAGAGAATCCTGGAATGGAGGTTCATATTCATCCTTTCCAGCTTTACTCTGTTAATAAAAACAAACTAATAACTAAGTATCTTCATACCTCCCCTGAGTTTTGCCTGAAGCAGCTTCTTGCTTCACCCGAGGAAAAGATTGATAAGCTTTTTTCAATCAGCTACTGCTTTCGCGATGAACCGGACTCAGTTATTCATCGAAATCAATTTATCATGCTTGAGTGGTACCGCAAATATGAGCGCTATGAAAAGATCATGTCTGATGTTGAAGAACTCATTGAGTTTTGCCTCAATTCCAATCTTCCCATCAGAAAGGAAATAAGAGGAAAGAGACTCGTAAAAAAAACAATGCAGGAACTTTTTAATGAGATCCTTGGAATAGATATTCTTAATTATCTCGATATTCCTTCAATAAAAAATCTTCTCACACAATTCCCTGACGTCCCTGTTCCTGCAACGGAATGTGAGTGGGATGATTATTTTTTTCTTCTCTATTTAAATAAAATAGAACCGGAAATGACTAAAATCCCCCTACTCATGGTTTATGAATTTCCCGCCCCCCTAAGTGCACTTTCAACTTTGAAAGCAGAAGATAATCGAGTTTGTGAAAGATTCGAAGTGTATGTGAATGGAGTTGAGCTTTGTAACTGCTTCAATGAACTCACAGATCCATTAGAACAAAGAGAAAGATTTGAATTGCAAAGTGAGCTTAAGAATAAACTCTATCACTACCAATTACCAAAGCCTACAGAGTTCTACTCAGCTCTTGATGCCGGTCTTCCTCCATCTGCAGGTATTGCTTTAGGAGTAGAAAGACTTCTTTACTCTCTATGCGAGATAGAGAATCCATTTTTTTACTCTAAAAATTGAAGTGCATTCATCACTATATGAAGTTTAATAATAAATTCAGATTTTATATGCTGAATTGGCATATTTCTCGCCCACTCTAGATGAAAATTAACTCTTTGGTCTTGTCTAATTTGAGTTTTTAAAATGGGAGCATAATCTTTAGCAATTTCTGATGAAAAAATCGCATACCAGTGATACAAATCTTCCAAATTATTTACTTCATAATACTCCATAAGATCTAGTGACTTCTCAGATAAAATTCTTTTAATGGAATAAAGATTCAGTTTTTTCAAAGACTCTTTTTTGAATGTTTGGTTTAAAAAGCGTTGGGAAAACTTTAAACTTAAATCTAGAAGTCTCTCTTTTGGAATCTCCTCCATATTTTCTAGAGCAGCATAGACCTCATCTAAAACTAAGGCCTGATATACTCCTTCTCGAGAGCCCCCCTGATCAAGTGTATTGAGCCATGAGGAAAGATCTTCATCTTTTGCTTCAGTTCTTCTAGTTGCAAGAAATAATTCCTGTAAAAACTTATAATCAAACTGGCGCTTACGCTCACTAGGAAGGCGATCATATTCTGTGGAAGTTTTTTTTAATTTTATATAACTTCCAACATCTGTACTTTTCTTAAATTGAATAGGAATTTTTGGTAACTTCATTTCAGGCGCAGGCAAAACAGGAACTGGACCCAAAAGTTTTTCTCCCCATGACTCTCCGACAATAGAAGTTATAATTGTGCGGGCCTTAGTCTTCCATTTAGGCTCTAACTCTTGCTCTTGGGCCAAAACAGACAAACTAAAGGCAAGCCCGACAATAACGATCAGTTTATTCACGATTATAACTCCTTAATTATTCATTCATTCTATCCAAATTACTGCTAGAAACTACTAGGTGATTATTGCCCCGATAGAGTCAGCGTTCTTTGTGAACTACACTCAAGGGAGAGGTAAATATGTTTGAGTTTTTATTTGGAAAGAAAAAGAAAATTGAAGATGACGTCATCGTAAATGCTGTGGTCTCCCAGACGGCTGCGCTTATAAATGATTTGCACCAGCAAATTGATCTCAGATTTAAGGAACTTTCCTCACAAGTAAGAGAAATCGAACTTGGTCTTGCTCAGATGGAAACAAAACTGCTAACAAAAGATTTAAAAGATAAGCAGGCCTATGGCCTTCTTCACTACAAGCTACATGAAACTAAAAATAACAAGCTTCAGGATGAGATTAAAACTCTTGAAGAGCAGTTAGGAACTCGAAAGACGACTTTGAAAGATCAATAGTCCTAGATACCGACTTCAAGTCCATCAAACGCAAAGGCCCATTCAAATTCATGTTCAAAGAATGACTTTTGAACATCATAGTACTCTTTATTCGCCTTAATCATTTTGGATAATTGCTCATCTGTTGCCATTGGATCATGGTGAGTAAAAATAACTTTTTTTATTTTCTCTCTGAAAGCAATGTCCATTCCAATAAAGGCTGAACTATGACCCCAGTCAATTTTTTTTAAGAAGTCATCAAAACCATATTGTGAATCAAAATACATGAGATCAATATCTTGATAAAGAGGAAGATCCTCCCCTAAATCTGCTCGACTAACTCTTTTGCCTTCATTGTCCACGACATGAGAATAATTTTTCCCCCCATTACTCACTTTTACACCCCAGCATGGATCTGGATGATCAAGTTTAAAAGGTGTGACCTCAAATCCTGCAATACTAGTTGATTGTCTTGGGGGAATTTGATGGAAGTGAATCTTTGAAGCGAGGGCCGAGAAAGGTACAGGAAAATAGGGCTTTGTAAAAACAAGCTTTATGGCCTGTTCTAAATTTGGGTCAACGCTATAGAAGTGAATATTATTTCCAGGAATAAAAATGGGAACAAAAAATGGAATCCCCATCACATGATCCCAGTGAAAATGAGTCATGTAGATATGAACTTCGCCTTGGCCTTTACCGCAGGGGCCGGCCATTAATTCATTTCCTTTTAGGCGTAATCCAGAACCACCATCTATAATCAGAGATTGTTCCCCAATTAATTCAATACAGGTGGTATTTCCACCAAAAGAACTCCCAGAGCCAATCTTTTTATCTGACAAAAAATCTTGGATATTTTTATTGGCGTAATAAGGTGATTTGCAAAAATCCTGAAGGTATTTTTCAGTTTTTCGCTCTAATTCTTGAGGTGTTAGCGGAGAGGGGATTGAACCCCGTGATCCCCAGATTTTAAATCTCATTCAAAAATTATATGCACGAATGAAAAATAAATCTAGGGATGATTGCGAACTTAAACTTCGATAATTCTTCCCACGAGGTCGTAGTCTAGAACTTCAGTAATCTCAACCTTAACGATTTCACCAGCTTTGGCCATTCCATCATTAATGATGACTTTCCCGTCAATATCTGGCGCCTGGCCAGCATGGCGACCTTGCAATAGAAGATCCGTTTCTTCGTGCTGTCCTTCAACTAAGACATCGATCACTTTACCAAGATATTCTTGATTAAGTTCACGAGCAATTTCTTTTTGTGCTTCATAAAGCTGCTCGAATCTCTCATCAATAACTTCTTGTGGAACCTTATTTTTTAAGCGAACGGCCGGAGTTCCTTCTTCATCAGAATATTTAAAGACTCCAAGGTGATTAAATCTTGCAGTTTTAACTCCTCGTAAAAGAGCTTCAAAGTCCTCTTCTGTTTCACCAGGAAAGCCAACAATGATTGAAGTTCTAAGTACAATTCCAGGAATCTTTTCTCTTAATGTTTTAATTTTTTGGTGAATAACTTCTTCAGTTACTCGACGATTCATTCTCTTTAAAACACCATCAGCAAAATGTTGCACTGGCATATCAAGATATTTTGTAATTTTAGTTGATGAAGCCATTAGATCCATTACATCTTCAGTCAGATCATCTGGGTAAAAATAGAAAACGCGAACCCAATCAATTCCTTCAACTTTCTCTAGGCGAGAAAGAAGTTCATAAATCATCGGATTTTTGCCTTCTTTTTTCCCACCACCCTCAAGATCAACACCATAATCTGAAAAATCTTGAGAAATAAGATTTAACTCTCTCACCCCAGTCGCTGCTAACTGCTCAGCTTCTTTGACAAGGGAGTCAACAGTGCGGGAGCGTAGCTTCCCTCTGAGGGTAGGGATGATACAAAATGTACAGTTTCTATTACAGCCTTCAGAAATTTTTAACCACGCCATATAAAACGGGGAGGTATTTAAACGAGGATCAAATTCAGTATGGATATAGCGGGGAATTTCAACAAAGGATTTTTTTTCAAGTTTGCCTTCTTCCATCGCTCTAAGAAGAGGAACTATTTTATGATATTCACCAGTTCCAATAAACATATCAACTTCAGGCATCTCACCTTCAAGTTCATTGGAATATCTTTGGGCCATACAGCCTGACATGACGAGGGCCTTACAGTTTCCCTCTTCCTTATAAGTTGCCAGATCAAGAACAGTTTCAATTGATTCAACTTTAGCAGCTTCAACGAATGAACATGTATTAACAATAATCACTTCCGCTTCATCTGGCGATTGAGCAATAGTAAAACCATCAAGCTTCAAATGCCCCAGCATCACCTGGGAATCAACTAAGTTTTTTGAGCAACCTAAGGATGTAAAATAAAGAGATTTTTCTTGGAATTTTTTAGGCTCTAGACTCATAAGTCACCCATTGATTTGGAGAATAAATTTTTAATAGCCGTTTCTATGGCAAAGAGCTGGAAAAGTCTAGAAACTGACTCCTCTGGGTACTCCCTACCCTGTAAAAATGCCACAAAACGCGCCGCGCAAAGCAAAACATAAAGAGTTACTTTTTTACTAACCCCATGGTCTGAACGAAATTTAGGAATAAAATCACCTTCTATTTAAAAGCAACTTTACGCCTTACTGGGCAATAATGTTCGGGGTCTTACAATTTAGATATTGTAATATACTCAACAATAAGAACTATGGGTTATATCAGAAAAGGTTTCGCCAAAACTCGTCGACTGCTACCAAAGATGAAGAAAATCATCTTTCTGTCGATTTGCGCCTTCTTCGTTTCTAGCCTAATGCTTGTAGTGGCACTGAAATGGCTTCCCATTTACTGCACTCCACTTGTTTTCCTTCGCGCTAGTGAATATGCACTTGAAGGTAAATGGGTTTCGATAAAAAAAGATTGGGTCTCAATTGAAGAGATATCTCCCCATTTTAGAAAGGCCGTTATCGCCTCAGAAGATCCTAAATTTCTTTCTCATTCAGGTTTTGATTTTGAGGCTATCGCTAAGGCCATAGACGCAAACAAACGTCGCAAGGTTAAGATGGGCGCCTCTACTATTTCTCAGCAAACTGCTAAAAATGTCTTTCTTTATCCTTCTCGCACGTTCTTAAGAAAAGGTCTTGAGGCATACTTCACAGTACTCATTGAAAATATTTGGGATAAAAGAAGAATTCTTGAAGTCTATTTGAATGTCATTGAATTAGGTCCAGGCATTTATGGGGCCGAAGCAGCTTCTCAATACTACTTCAATAAATCGGCCAATAATCTTGCTCAGGGCGAAGCCCAATTGTTTGCCGCCATTTTACCTAATCCGAGGAAATGGAATCCTAAACGGCCCACAAATTTTGTTTTAAGACGCAGAAACTTCATCAAGCGCAATCTTGCTCTTCTAGGTCACTCGTACTTTAAGCCAACACTGTAATTAGTTTTTGAGATAGAAACAGCCCACTGACTGCTTATTTCGAAGTGAAGCATTTAGCACCATAAAGGCAACTTCCACTCCATTTCTTAATCCAATCAATTCATCATGAAGCTGAGCATGCTTATAAAATTTTGAAATCTCATCCTGCAATTCAATAAACATTGCACGAGCTCGGGCCAATCGATTTTGAGAGCGCGAGAGCCCTACGTAATTCCACATTGTCTGCTTTAAGGTCATCTGATCCTGAGCAATCAATGCTAGATCAACTTCTTCGTGGGCCTGAGTCCAATCCTTAATTTTCTCTAATTGATAATCTGAAATAGTTTCAAGATTTTTTAAAATATCTTCTGCAGCGATATAGCCCCAAGTTAATCCTTCAAGTAAAGAAGTTGAGGCCAATCGGTTAGCACCATGAAGTCCAGTACATGCAACCTCTCCAACAGCATAAAGACTTTTTAAATTTGTTCTTCCTTTCAAATCTGTTTTAACCCCTCCACAAGTATAGTGTGCGGCCGGAACAACAGGGATTGGCTCTTGGGCCAAATCGACCTTATTCTCTAGGCAATAAGAATGAATCGTAGGAAAGCGATTCTTTAAAAAGTTCTCGTCTTTATGGGTGATATCCAAATAAACACAGTCTTCCTTCTCTGTGATCATCTCTTCCAAAATGGCCCTTGAGACGACATCACGAGGTGCGAGTTCAGCATCCTCATGATATTTTTTCATGAAGGCTTCGCCCTTTGCATTTATGAGTCTTCCGCCTTCACCACGAACCGCCTCAGAAATAAGAAAGCGTCTATGAGAAGATCTATTATAAAATGTAGTTGGGTGGAATTGAATAAATTCCATGTTTGTCACATAGGCACCTGCCCTATGGGCCATGGCATGGCCATCACCTCTTGCGCCCTCAGAATTTGAATGGTGCAAGTACAGCGCTCCAATTCCACCAGTTGCAAGGATAGTCATTTTTGAAAGAACTTTACGAACTTGTTTATTTGCCTGATCCAAAAGATAGGCACCAAGAACTTGGTTCTCTTCATATCTTTGAGTGATATCAACCCCATGATGATTAGGTGTAATGAGATCAATCGCGGTGTGACTTGTTAAGAATTTTACATTCGGAAATCTCTTCTCATCATTTAAATAATTGAGAAGTGAAATCTGGATCGCCTTTCCAGTCATATCACCTTTATAGATAATACGATCTCTTGAATGGGCCGCTTCCTTGGTAAAAAGGAGTTCGCCTTCAGCATCTTTGGCAAAATCCGTATGTGTTTTGTGGATAAGTATTTCGTCAATAATGTCTGCAGATCGAGTACACAGAATTTTTGCTGCTTCGGAGTTCGAAGTATAAGCAGAGGCCTTAATGATATCTTTCATTAAGTCTTCTTGGTCGTGCAAATCTTTAGGGCTATAAATAATTCCGCCTTGGGCCCAAAAAGTATTTGTGATCTCTGGTTTTTTCTCTCTAGTCACGATGGTCACGTTGACATTATTTTCCGCCAACTTAATCGCAGCTGAAAGGCCCGCGATTCCAGTTCCAATAACAAGAACCTCTGTATTAAAATCTTTCATACTGATTTAAACTTTAGTGAGATATCCACCCTTGGAGCCGAGTAGATAAGAGAGCCCATGCTAATCGCATCGACGCCATCAATTAAGTAACGTTCAAGATTTTCCAAATTAACACCACCAGAAACTTCAAAACTGACACCATTTTTTTTCAGTTTTATCGCTTCAGAAATTTTATCTGGAGAAAAATTATCTAACATGAGGTGAGTCAGCCCCAAGTCTTGGGCCTTTTTAAGTTCTTCAATATCATGAATTTCTGCGATGATATTGTTGTAAAAAACTCCCTGATCATGAAAAAACTTAAGTGCTCCTTCCAGACCGCCGAGGGAGGATTTATGGTTATCCTTAATCATCCAAGAGTCAGTTTGGCCAAGACGATGATTAAATCCACCACCAACTCGAACCGCATATTTCTCAAGTGATCTTAGACCTGGAGTAGTTTTTCTCGTATCTAATAGCTTTATCTTTTTTAAGCTGGCCTTCTCCACATGCTTTTGAGTCCATGTGGCAATTGAACTCGCATGCTGAAGAAGATTTAAAGCGAGTCTTTCACCAGTGACTGCGACATTAAAAGGCACAGCTTCAGGAAATTCAATCACCTCTCCGGCCTGAAATGTTTTTCCATCCCAGTGCCTAATAAAATCAAAATGACTTGGATCTGCACCCAAGGCTGCGAAGGTAGCCACAAAATAATCTGCTCCGGCCAAAACCAGTGGAGACTTGATTTTTAAATATAACTTAACCTCTGAAGAATTTAGATTTTTTACGTAATGAAAGTTACGAACTAGATCATCTTCTTCTAACCAATTCTTAATCTGCGGGAAAAGACTATTAAGTATAAAATCGCTCATGCTCGCTAAGTATCGTTTTTAGGCCGATGAGGCAAGAGAATCTGCCCTTGCGTTGCATCTTAATTCCAAAATTTCAGTATGTTATAACTACAACATTTGGTCAGAATCTTGCCTAGAACGATTCATGAAACCGACATGGCCAGTTATAATCATTTTTTTCTCCTTTGTTCTGATGTGGATCATTAAAAGTGAGGAAACCTGCCACCTGAGTAGCTACTTCAGGGCCGAAAAAACCCTTCGCCTATCCAACTTTAACAAACAGAAAATAGGGCTCACAGAACCCCAGCTTGAGGCACTGGAGCTTTGGGAATCAATGCTGACAGGCAGATCTGCACCAATCTCTAAAATGCTTAAGGACAAATATAAAAAATTAGGTCTTAATCATCTTTTTACTCCCTCCGGTTTTCATCTGTCGGCAGTTATGCTGCCCTTTACTAAATTAATTCAAAACAAAAAGTGGCAACTTCTAATCATTTTAATTTTTGGCTTGGCGATTTTTTCACTTCCCGGAATGGGGGCCCTGAAAAGAATGGTTTTAGTGAAGGCGAATCAAAATATACTAGGTCAGAAAAGTGGTTTCATTCTCGCCTTGTGTTTAGATATTCTCTTTGGCTCATTTTCTAACTCTCCTCTCAGTTTTTGTTATAGCTTTCTATTTCTTGGTATTATTTATTCTGGTGTAAATTTTTTATTCCTTTGGTTTTTCTTTGGTCAATGCCTGATTGCATATTTCAATGGGCTCTTGATTTCACCACTTATTCTTTTTCTTTCGCCTCTTCTTAATTTTTTTTTCGCCCTGGCCATGCCACTCCTTTTCATTTTAGCCATCCCACTCTGGAACTGGCAGCTACAAATAGGCCTCAAGATTATTATGATTCTTCAAAAGCTGGTGGATTACTCCGTTAGTCTTTCAAGCCTAGTGCCCTCTTGGGAGATCAATCTTTGGATCTTTATAATGTTTTGCCTTTTCTATCATGCAAAAAGAAAATTTTTGCTCGTTTGTCTTGTCTTTTTAACTCAAAACCTTAACCGCTCAAGGGTGAGTCCCATCAGGTTAAATGCTTATGAGTTTGTTCCAATGGGAAGAATAATAAAGAAGATCGTTACAAATAATGAAGAGCTAATCTATTGGTCGGATGGAAAATGCAAACGGGAATTGATAAGTGGTCTGTGGTGGGAAAAGTGCTCTCCCCGTAGGAAGAGCACTCATAAAATACTTAAGAAACTTTCATCTCTTTGATTAACGCCGCGAAAGTTTTCTCTTCGCGGATTGCATACATTAAATTGCGTTTTACGTTCTCATTAGATTTGTAAAACTTTGCAATTTCTTCTTTCTTCATTCCTGACTGGCCAACCATCTCATCGATTTTAGCATCAAGATCGGCTTCTGTTGATTCGATGTTGAATTTCTTTGCGAGTTTATCAAGAACAAGTCCAGAACGAACTTGGAATGCTGCTTTGCTTGTTACATCGTCATTCCAACGCTCGAAATAAAGAGAGATCATTTGATCATTAAAACCTTGCTGCTTAAGTGTTTTGGCAAGATCTTGCCTAACGCTTTCTTTTTGATCTTCAATCAATGCATTTGGTACTTCAAATTTGTTTTCCTCTATGAGTTTTTCAAGAATAGCTTGTTGCAATTTTGTCTGCACTTCACGCTTCTTTTGGATCGTCATTCTTTCTTTATTCTTTGTTGTAAAGTCAGTAACTGATTCAAATCCAAATTCCTTAGCAACTTCGTCAGTAAACTCAGGAAAATTCTTAGTCTTAATTTCTAGTAATTCAACATGGAAAGTCACTGGAGCATTCTTCAACTCGGCTTCATGGTAATCAGCAGGGAAAGTGACCTTCACATCTTTCTTGTCACCTTTTTTTAAACCGATCATTCCATCTTCAAATCCTGGAATAAACTGGCCGGAACCAATTTCTAGCATGTACTCCTGAGCTTTCATATTCTCAGGCTTAGATCCATCTGCTTTTTCGCCTTCAAAATTAAATACAGCAAAATCACCTTTCGCAAGCTTATGAGCAGCATCTTTTACTTCTGCAATTTCAGCTTTCTGAGAAAGATAATTCTTCCTTAGAGTTTCAAAGTCTTCATCAGTTACAGTCTCTGATTCTTTCTTGAAAGTATATTTGGAATAATCTTTTAGTTCAAAATCTGGGATCACTTCAACAGTGGCTTCAAAAGCAACTGTTTTACCAGCTTCATACTTCGTATTTCCAAACTGAGGGTAACCGACAGCGCGAATATTCTCTTTCTTTACAGCTTCAAAATATTCATTTGAAATAAATCTATAAAGAGCATCATTTTCAATTTGAGGTCCGAATAGTTTTTGAACCATCTCAATTGGTGCTTTCCCTTTACGGAAACCTTTAAGATTTGAAGTTTGTTGTTTGGCAATTACGGCATCTTTAATTTCTTTGGAAAGATCAACTTTCTCATAATTGAAGACAAATTTCTTGGTACAACCGTTAACATCTTGAATGGTGTAAGACATAAATTCTCTCTTTGATAATTGAAAAATTTCGAGTGTTTTTTTGTAACATAATAGGGAAAAAAGTCAATTTATTGAGAGTAAAATCAGTAATTGACGCGAACCATATATAATCCCTGAGGGGGAGCCACTGGTCCAAGCCTCCGAGGGGACTTTAGTCTGAGCGAAGATTGAAATTCTTCCAAGGAAATTTTGCCACGCCCAACGCTCCAAACTGCACCCACAAGTAATCGAACCATTTGTTTTAAAAAACCATCTCCCACAACTCTGAAAACAAAGTGAGGGGGGAGCATTTCCCAATTGCCTTGGTGAATTTCCAATATTTCACATTCAAAAATTGTTCTTACTGTTGTGGATGTTTCAGTTCCTTCACAGAAATAATTCATAAAATCATGCTTCCCCACGAGCATTTCACAGGCCTTTCGCATTTTATCAATATCCAAATCAAAGGGATGATTCACTATCAAATCGTTTTGGAAAGCCGTGAACATTCTTTTGCAAGTAAAGCGATAATGGTACTCTTTTGATACTGCATGGACGGTCGGAAAAAATTCGTGATTGGAAAGCTCTGCGCTTATAACCCTTATATCATCAGGTAGATTTACATTTAGCGCCTTCACTAGATTACCTGGAGCAATTTCAAGTTCAATGGCAACCTTTGCAACCTGCCCAAGCGCATGGACTCCAGCATCAGTGCGCCCTGCCCCCAAGCTATGGGCCTTAGATTTTGAAACAATTTCAAGGGCCTTATTGAGCTCTCCCTGAACTGTCACTCCAGCAGATTCAGGCTGAACCTGCCAGCCTAAATACCTTGTCCCTTTATATTGAAGTAAGAGCTTATAATAATAAATCACTCTGATTAGATTTCCGATTCTTCATGCCACTCGAAAATTCCTTCAAATTTTTTTCTGTGAGTAAGGAAATAAAGCAAGGATATAACAACATAAAAAGTAATGATGATCGGGATCATAACCTCTTCATAAATAAACAGAGACCCAAGAATGAGGAAAATCACCATGAGAACTTGCTTTTTATTTTTTTTGACCCAGTCAGATTTTTTAAAACTTGGAAAAGGAATATTTGAAATCATAAGGATGGCATAAAAAATCAGATAACCCACGGTTATAGGTCTATAATCAACAATTTCTGGAATATTCAGAGACAATAAAATCATCGCAACCACAGCCGTTGCCCCACCAGGAATCGGTAATCCTTGAAAATAATCTGATTTATTTTTATCAATATTGGCATTAAATCTCGCTAAACGAAGAGCGCCACAAAGAATAAAAAAGAAGGCAGCAACCATTCCTGGTCGGCCAGAATTATCCAAAAATCTAAAATAATAAACAATTGCAGGTGAAACTCCAAAAGAGACAAGATCACTTAGTGAGTCAAATTGTTCACCAAAAGAAGATTGAGTATTCGTCATTCGAGCAATTCGTCCATCGACACTATCAAAAACTGCTCCAAGAACGATGAACATACATGCTTTGTAAAACTCTCCATGAAAGCCATGAAGAATTGCCGCAAAACCACACGCCATATTTAAAGCAGTGAAAGTATTTGGTATAAAAAAAGCCCAACGACGGTTTTCCATTAACATACTTTTTTCCTATTTCATGTCCTTGATAGCAGCAATAACTGACTGCCCAGGAACGAGTTTCTCTTTTTCAAAAACTAATATATCGCTATTCTGAGGTAGATAAATTATCAAAGTTCCACCAAAAGGGTAATGACCAAAACAAGCAGCCGCCCGGCCTCGATCACCAGATTTCAGCCATATACTAGGTCTTATGCCATATTTACAATCGATGAAACGCATTAAAGTTTTGGTCTTATTTTTAGATAACAGAAT
This sequence comes from Bacteriovoracaceae bacterium, assembly GCA_947461145.1. Classification (GTDB taxonomy): domain Bacteria; phylum Bdellovibrionota; class Bacteriovoracia; order Bacteriovoracales; family Bacteriovoracaceae; genus Peredibacter. The sequence continues at coordinate 7,052 of CANHJD010000032.1, read as the reverse complement.
AAAATCAGTATGGGCCAACTCTTCTAAAGGTCGGTAAAAATTTTGGGACTCTGAATATCTTGGAATCTTATAGCCTTTGTTGGCCTTAAGAAAACCTACTTCAGATGATGTTGGAAGATAGAGACCCTTTTGATCTAAAAATCCAACAGAAATTCTGATTTCATGTGAAGATGAGAGCTCGTCCCAAGTTGTAGTATCACGACGAATTGATTCTACCACGCCATACACCGGAGAGAGGAAAATCTCTCCATCATTTTTTAATGTATCTCTAAAAGGCACTAATGTTTTTCTGAAAATAAAAAGGATTACTAGAACAACAGCACCAAGGAAGATTTTGGAATAAATTGGACCTGTCCAAAAGACATAGCCCAAAACAATTAGGATAAAATAAAAAATTTCAGATGGTAAAAAAGTAAAGCGTATCATGTGCTTACTTTAAACTCGTCCTCGGGAGCTCTGAAATAAAATGAATCAGACTTTTCCGTAGAATTTAGCAGTTCTGTAAATATCTTGTTTGGATTTTTTCTAAGGAGATCGTGGGTTGTTGATGAATCAATAAAGAATCTTTTTGAGAATTCATCAATACCAGAATCCGAATGAATATAAAAATTTGACTTACTAATATTAAGTGAATATTTTTCAAGCTCACTTGTGGATATCAGCTCGTTCTTTTGACCTTCATAACTCCAGGTATGAAAAAAATATTCACCTCTATAAGCCTTGGTCATCCAGGTTCCGGATCGTATATCTAATAACCTTGGGATGGTGTAACTTAGGAGGGAGTAATGCTTAATTCCAGAAAATTTTAAAACGTCAGCAAAACCTTCAGAAAGTCTGAGTCCTGTGTAAAAGCCCGGCCCAGCAATTGTAATAATAGACTCAATATCTTTTAATTTTATTCCAAAAGATCCCAGCATTGCATGAGTCTCTTTTTGAATTACAGTTGAAGCTTTCTGCCCTGAAAATTTTTTAAAATCAATCCAGCCTAGGTCATCACCCAGAATCCCAATTGTAATGTCATAAGTTGAATCAATAAATAATGCAGTCAATTTTATAAGTGTCTTGTTACGTCGTTAAATAAAGCGATAAAAATTAAAAGGAATAACAAAGAGACACCAAGCCTTTGAGCAAATTCAAGTTTTCTTCTTGAAAGTGGACCTCGATTTATAGATTCAAAAACTAGAAACATAATATGTCCGCCATCAAGAACAGGGATAGGAAATAAGTTAATAACCCCAAGATTGATAGAGATAATTGCCATCAGTCTAAAAAACATTGATAAGCTTATATTAAATGAATCCGAAGCAACTTTTCCAATCGCCAACGGACCACCTATATTATTTAAAGAAACTTCTCTCGTTATTAGTTTTTTATAGCCACTAAAAGTCTTAATAATACCGTCAGATGTACGATTTAAAGCTGTGGCAAATGCCTTAAGAAGATTTTCTTCTTTAGCATAAACAAACTTAGGCGGAACATAATCAACACTACTTTCAATTCCAATAATCTTAACTTTTTTCTTATCGATTTCACGAACCTCAGGTTTAATGTTCTTAGTTACCTCAACCCCATTTGAGATAAAAGAAATTGAAACATCTTTTCCATCCTCAACAGTCTGCAAAGTCTGTCTAAGATCCTCAAAACTATTTAGTGAGAGCCCATTTACTTTAATTAATATGTCCCCTCTTTTAATTCCTGCAGCGTCAGCAGGAGAAGACATATTAATACTTTTAACAACCATATCCACAGGATAAAAGCCCAAACCAATAAGAACCCCCACTAATTGCTTAGTTGGATCAGATGAAATTAAAGATTCGGTTCCAGGATCTACAACAATTTTTTTCTCATCTTTCTTTAGATTATAGAGATAAGCAGTGCCCTGATAAGAAGAAAGTAACTCTTCGATAGAGGAATCAAAGTTGCTAGGGTTTTGAGAAAGTGAAAGATAAAATTTATCACCCTTTGTATTTACAAAAACTGGGCGTTTTAAAGGGGCAGCAAGTGTGACAAATTCTTGTATAAACGCTTCTAGACCCATATCAATATTAATAGAGACATTTTCTATGCCTCTTTTTACTGAAATATTATCAATCTTAGATGCTTTAATATTAAAGTCATCAAAGCTTAAAACCTTTTCATCATTAATGCCTACCAAGACATCACCGGTTCTTAAACCTTTCTCAAAAAGAACTGATTTTTCTGTGACAACACCGACTCTTGTTTCAGGTACCTTTTCTCCAAAAGATAAGAGTCCTAAATATAGAAAATAAGCTAAAAGTAAATTTGCTAAAGGCCCACCAAACACGATCCAAAATCTCGCCCACTTACTTTTATGATTAAAAGCAACTGCTTTTTCCTCATCAGTCAGGGGAACTTCAGAAAAAGGATCATCACCAAACATTTTAACATATCCGCCAAGGGGAATAATAGAAACTGCGTATTCTGTTCCCTTGTAAACATGCTTAAATATTTTAGGTCCAAAGCCCATTGAAAAGACTTCTACTTTGACGCCAAAGAATCGGGCAAAAAGGAAATGACCTAGTTCATGGAAAAAAATCAGGGGACCTAGAAAAACTATAAAAATCAAAATGCCTTCTAAAAGATTAGACATGAAAAATCCTTAATGAAAATTTGCCATTAAAAAAAAGGCATAAAATGGTGCCACAAAAAGCAAGCTATCGACTCTATCATACACCCCACCATGGCCAGGGATAAGGGATGAGCTATCTTTAATTTCAAACTGTCGCTTTAATTTTGACTGAACTAAATCACCAATCTGTGAGCTGCAAGCAATCACGGTAAAATAAATCGTCATAAGTGGTGTTACATCACTAATAAAATATTTCCAGAATAGTGAAGTGGTAATAACTGAAAAGATAACCCCTCCGACTGCACCTTCAATTGTCTTTTTTGGACTTACAGATTCCCAAAGTTTATGTTTCCCAAATTTTTTTCCGGTAAAATAAGCAGCCGTGTCTACCATGAAATTTAATATCAAAAGACCAATCAGAAATAATTGCCACTGGTCAAAATGGATGATGTAACTAAGGCATAAAAGAGGAATTAAAATAATGAACCCAGTCATCCAGGAAGTTGCTTTGAATATCGTAATAAGAGTTTCAGACTTCTTGTAAACGAGGAACAAATATCCAAGCATCAGGACATTTAATAAAATTCCCGCAGAATTCCAAAGGCTAAAAGAGGACTCACTAATTTGATAAAAATTAAAAAAAGAATAACCAGAAAAAAAGATCAGCTGAGATAATGCATATCTTTTCGAAAGCCTGTTTTGATCATAAAAATTTACAATAACTTCATCTATTACCAACAAACCAATTAGACCGATAAATATCAAGCAGGCTTTAGGGCCAATCAATAAACATGAAAGGACAATAAGCATTAAAACAATTCCAGAAATAATTCGAATTTTTGTGTTAGACATCTGTGATTGATTCCTTCAAGAAGTTTGCCTTATTGGCGTCCGCTTGCTCACATGAATCCATCAAGTCATTCTGGGAACTGACATTTCCAAACCGACGCTCCCGCATTGAAACTTGATCTAGAATTTTACAAAACTCGTTTGAGGTAAATTCTGGCCACTTCGTTGGTGTAAAATAAAGTTCAGCGTATGCAATCTGCCACAGAAGAAAATTTGAAATCCTTTGCTCTCCACCAGTTCTTATCATCAAGTCAACATCACCAGCTTCAGGGCGATAAAAATATTTCTTAATGTCAGCTTCAGTTATTTCTTTATTTGGGTTGCTTTCAATGAAAGTATTTACGGCTTTAATTATTTCAGCTCGACTTCCGTAACTAAAAGCGAAGGTAAGAAAAAGACCAGTTGCATCTTTAGTACTTTCTTCAACTTCATTTATTAATTTGATTGTTTCTTTTGGTAAATTACCAATTTCGCCAATAACCTTAAATTTTATATTATTTGAAAGTATTCTTTCTTTTTCTTTTAGAAGAAATTTTCTTAGGAGTTTAAATAGTGTCGATACCTCATCTACTGGACGACTCCAGTTTTCAGTAGAAAAAGCATAAAGGGTGAGGGCTTTCAGTCCACGATCACTCGCAGACTGCACGATACTAGAAACGACTGCAGACCCTCTTACATGTCCCCATATACGAGGGCGAAAACGTTGCTTTGCCCAACGTCCATTACCATCCATAATAATAGCGACATGCTTAATTTCAGACATATTACACAGTCAAAAGTTCTTTTTCTTTTGCTTCAACAATTTTATCAACTTCTTTAATAAAGTTATCTGTGATCTTCTGGATCTCATCTTGAATTTTTTTAGATTCATCCTCAGATATCTTTTTATCTTTTTCACCAGCTTTAACTTTATCGTTTTGATCACGACGAACATTGCGGATTGCAACTTTTGCATCTTCTCCTAGTTTCTTCACATCTTTAACAAACGCCTTACGTTTGTCTTCAGTCAGAGCAGGGAACTGAATACGAATAAAGTTACCATCGTTACCCGGAGTTAAGCCGATATTCGCTCCAAGGATAGCTTTTTCAATTGCAGGTATAAGAGTTTTATCAAAAGGCTGGATCTGAAGAAGTCGAGCTTCAGGAGTAGATATTTGCCCCATATTTTTAATCGGAGTGGCCGTGCCGTAATAATCTGCCATGATGCCATCTAAGACAGCAGCTGTTGCGCGACCTGTTCTTACTTTTTGCATTTGATTTTGAAGCGACTTAATCGCTTTATTCATTTGATCATCTAGTATTGGTTTTAATTCTTTAATCATAAAAAAAGCCCCTTAAATTTTCTTTGTAACTAACGTTCCGATATTTTCCCCATTCACAACTCTAGCAATATTGCCTTCTTCAAACATATTGAAGACAACAATATCCATACTATTATCCATACAGAGAGTGATGGCGGTGGAATCCATGACCTTAATTTCTTTATTTAAAACTTCAATATAAGAAAGTTTTTCAAATTTTTTGGCGTCTTTAAACTTCATAGGATCTTTATCATAAATGCCATCAACTTTTGTGGCCTTCATAATAAGATCTGCATGTATTTCATTTGCTCTTAGTGCAGCAGTTGTATCAGTAGTAAAATAAGGATTTCCAGTTCCGGCAGCAAAGATCACCACTCGTTTTTTTTCAAGATGGCGAACGGCACGGCGGCGAATGTATGGTTCAGCAACTTCTTGCATGGCAATCGCTGACAAAACTCTCGTATAAACATTACGTCTTTCAAGAGCATCTTGAAGTGCAAGGGAATTAATCACAGTGGCCATCATTCCCATATAGTCTGATGTGGCCCGATCCATTCCGGAAGTTGCTCCAGCAACACCTCGGTGAATATTTCCTCCACCAACTACTATTGCAATTTCACAACCAGTTTTATGAAGGGCAGCAATCTCTGAACTTACTTTGTTTAGAATTTCGCCTGAAATTCCATTACCTTGATCTCCAGCGAGAGCTTCACCAGAAAGTTTGATCAGCACACGGTTATATTTCATGAGATACCTTTAAATATAAAGAGGGGACTTATTAAAGTCCCCTCTTACTTGAAACATTTCAGGAATTAATTTTGTCCTGTCATTTTTGCAACTTCCTCAGCGAAGTTGTCTTCTTTCTTTTGAAGACCTTCACCAAGATTAAACTTGATGAACTTGGAAATTTTAATAGAGGCGCCTACAGTTTTTGAGACTTCTTCTACTAATTTACCAATTGTTTTATCAGGATCTTTAACAAATGATTGTTCATAAAGACAAACTTCAGAAGCAAGCTTCGCAAGTTTACCTTTTACGATATTTGGAATCATTGCCTCAGGCTTACCTTGTTCTTTCAATTGAGCAGCATAGATTTCAGCTTCTTTTGATTTGAAGCTCTCATCAATCTCATTTCCGCTAAGGAACTGAGGATTAGCAGCAGCAATTTGCATACAAAGATCTTTAACAAGGTCTTTGAAACCTTCGTTGCTATTTACATCTTTATCTGTCTCAACTTTACAAAGAACTGCAATCTTACCAGAGTGAACATAAGTTCCGATCATTCCGTTGCCATCTAGTTTATCAACTGAAACACGGCGAACATCAATTTTTTCACCGATTTTAATTGTTAGCTCTGAAATATTATCTTTCACAGTTAAACCATTTGGAGCTTTGGCCGCAAGAAGTTCATCAATTGTATTAATATTTGCATCTACTGCAATATTTGCACAAGTTTTTGAAAAGTTAATAAAGTCTTCGTTTTTTGCAACGAAATCAGTTTCACAATTCACTTCAACAACAGAAGCGATTTTACCTTTTACTACAGTTTGTACTAAGCCCTCAGCTGCTACGCGAGATTGCTTTTTAGCTGCAGCCGCAAGACCTTTTGCACGAAGATAATCAACTGCTTTCTGAAAATCGCCAGCACACTCATCAAGAGCTTTCTTACAGTCCATCATGCCTGCGCCTGTAGACTCACGTAAATTTTTAACATCAGTAGCTGTATATGCCATGGTCATATCCTCTTAAAAATTAAAAAATATTATTCAGCGTCTTCTTCACCTTGAAGATCGATATCCTTCTCATATTTAGCAAGGATTTCAGATTCAAGATCCATGTCACGACCAGCATCAGAACCATCGTCTTTACGTGCCTTAGATCCACCTTCAACAATTGCGTTTGCAAAGAAGTCTAAGAAAAGTGTGATTGATTTTAGAGCGTCGTCGTTCCCTGGAACAACATATTCAATTCCTGTTGGATCACAGTTTGTATCAGTAACTGCAACAACTGGAATACCAAGAACGTTTGCTTCTTTAACAGCAATGTGCTCATTGTTTGGATCAATGATAAAGATAGCTCCTGGAAGCTTTCTCATATTTTTAATCCCACCAAGGTTCTTTTCAAGCTTCGCTACATCTTTTTCAATGTTAGATTGCTCTTTTTTTGTAAGAAGCTTGAAATCTCCATTCTCTTTCATCTTTTCAACTTTACGTATTTTGTCGATTGAGAGAGCGATAGTTTTATAGTTTGTAAGCATCCCGCCCAACCAGCGAGAAGTAACGTGGTAAGCACCACAGTTTTCAGCAGTTTTC
>CANHJD010000031.1 GCA_947461145.1 Bacteriovoracaceae bacterium | reverse complement strand
TATGCCCAAATGGAAGCCGATAAAATTAAACAGATGCAGGGTGTAGATCTTATTTTGGGAACATCAGAAAAGTATAAAGTCTTTGATTATCTTGATTCTGAAGATCATTTACAGGTCCACATTGATAAGTCCTCCGAATTTAATGGGGCAGCTACAACTCTTGCTGATTCTCATACTCGTGCTTTCTTGAAGATTCAGGATGGCTGTAATTACGTTTGCTCTTTTTGCATTATTCCTTTTGCTCGCGGTAGATCTAGAACAGTGTCTGTAGCTGAGGCACTAAGTGAGGCGAAATCTTTAGCGACGAAAGGTTTTAAAGAAATTGTCCTGACAGGTGTAAATATAGGTGAGTATGAATCAACTAGTGGTGAGAAACTCATTGATTTAGTGAAGGCAATCGTAACATTACCTGAGATTGAGCGCTTAAGACTGGGCTCTGTTGAGCCTAATACAATGACTAAAGAGTTGCTTGAAACGCTTAAGGCTTCACAAAAATATCAAAATCACTTTCACATTCCTCTTCAAAGTGGCAGTGATGCTATTTTAAGTTCAATGCGCAGAAAATACACCATCGCTCAGTATAAAGAGATTCTAGATATGGTTAAGAGTTATTTTCCAGAAGCTGCTTTTGGCGCGGATATTATCGTTGGTTATCCTGGCGAGACCGAAGAGCAATTTTTAGAGACTTTTAATTTTCTAAGATCGAGTCCAGTTACTCATTTCCATGTCTTTCCATATTCAAAACGCAAAGGCACAACTGCTGCGAAATTAGAAAATCAAATTCAAGCAGGTGTAAAAAAAGATCGAGTCAGAACATTGATGATGTTGGGAGATGCTAAACTAGATGAGTTTTCCCAAAATCAAATAGGCAAAACGACGGAAGTCCTTTTTGAGTCTTTGAATGAGGGTTATTGGGAAGGGTATTCAAGCCATTATCTAAAAGTCAGAGTAAAATCAGACTTCAATTTAAAAAATTCAATTTATCCAGTTTTGATTAAAGAATATGCTGGGGGGATTCTTAAAGGTGAGATTGTCGTTCACTAGACTGTAAGTGCCATCCGAGCAAAAAAATAAAATAGAATAAAGACACTGAGTTTGAATACAACCATGATTCCTCCACTGATTGATTATCTCTTAATCAGCGGAAGAATCTAGATCGGTAACTTTTTCACTTCATATAAGCGTCAAAATCAAAATAAGTTTTTCTTAAAAACCACCTGATTTCTATCAGGCCCATACGCGTAAATGCTTACAGGAATTCCCAGAGAATCCTGAATAAAGCTCATGTAGGTATTAAGATCATTGGATATTTTGGATTCTGAGAAATCATCTTTAAATGGCGTAAAGTCTTTAAAGAGTGGTTTCGCATGTTGGAGATTAATTCCCGGATAAGCGCAATCAACTTTTTGTCCATTCACTTCGTAAGCGTAACAAATTTTAAGCTCAGGGAGATTCGAAAGAATGTCTAGCTTTGTTAGAGCGATGGATGTGAGTTGGGAAGATTTAATAGCGTAGCGAAGAAGGGGGATATCTAGCCAACCGCAGCGACGCTTGCGCCCAGTCGTTGCACCAACTTCATTGCCTTTAGTTTGAATCAAGGCCCCAAGCTCATCAAAGAGTTCTGTCGGGAAAGGTCCTTCTCCTACGCGAGTTGTATAGGCCTTCGCAACACCAATAACTTCTTCTAGTTTATGGTTGGGAATTCCTGCTCCAGTGAAAATCCCTGAAGCCGTTGTAGAGGATGAAGTTACATATGGATAAGTTCCATAATCAATGTCCAGAAGAATTCCCTGAGCTCCTTCGTAAAGAAGACGTTTGCCTTTTGCAAGAGATTCATCAATGAGACTGAAAGTATCACAAACATAGTCTTTCATTTCCTGACCAAGTTTATAAAGACGTTCAACTTCTTCTTCGATGGAGGGAAAATCAATCTGATAAAGATTTTTAAAAAGGATGGCTTTTTCTGAGTGACCAACCCCAAGTCTTCGAATCAAACTGTCTTTATCTAGCAGATCTTTTACTTTGATCGCTCTACGACTAATTTTATCTTCATAAGCGGGGCCAATTCCCTTTCCTGTCGTTCCGATTTTTTCTGGACCTTGCGCCTCACGAGCTGCATCTAGAAGTTTGTGATATTGAGTAATGACAGTGGCCGTGGCAGAAACTTTTAAATTTTCCGGAGTCACTTTTGCTACGGTTTTAATTTTTTTTAATTCATTTAAAAAATTTTCTGGCTCTAGCACAACTCCATGGCCAATGACAGAGGTGCAGTGGGGGTGAAGAACTCCTGATGGAATGACATGGAGAACAGTTTTTTGTCCATTCACCCAAATGGTGTGTCCAGCATTGTGACCACCCTGATAGCGAATCACAAGATCACTTTTTTCAGCTAAAAGATCAGTAATTTTTCCTTTTCCCTCATCACCCCATTGAGCGCCAATAATCGCCATAGTTTGCATAGGTAAACCTTTACTTCTCTCGAGAAGAGTTGAATGTGTGTGTGTCACTTTATTCTATGTCTTTTTAAGAGGATTTTTAAGCAGATGATAGAGATTAAAAGATTATATAACGGAGAGAGACGAAATCATCTCTCTCCTGAAAGGCCTATGCATCTCCTGGGAGGGAATAATGCATCAGGCAATTGATCTGAATTCAAGTCGACTTTGCAATGTATCGAGAACTCCTTGAAACTCACTGAGCGTCGGTAAGTTTCCGAAGTGAGTATTTTCATGCATATTCATCGAGACAAAATCAAAGATCTCAATAGGGGTTGAGCGCTCAGATTCTTTTCTAAAGGCGCGCCAATTTGACTTTCCAGTCTTTCGATAATTTTCAAACAGGCTTTCAACAAGTTCTTGTTTACTCTTCACACCTACGGCAATGACTTGTCCACATTCGTCAATCTCAAGGTACCAAATGCGGTAGTCATTCTGGCTCTTAGGATGCTGCTTAGATTCAACTGCGATGGCAAGAAACATGTGGTCCTCCTTGTGTCTCGCTCAAGTGACTTCTTGTCTCTTGATCTCGTTGTGTGTGTGTTAGACAATTCAGGTGCAACTCGTGAACTTCATCCTGAAGTTTTTTGGGATGCACCTGCTTAGCATCCTGCTTGAGACCATCGTATCAACCACGCCCCTACAAAAGTAAGATGTAATCTACTAACATCGGCTAGCCTGTTTGAGAGGGAAAGTAAGGGACTACTAGTATCAAAAAGTCTCTTGGTCTGGTGTTTCTGTCATTCAGAAGACTTGCCCCGATGCTTCATAGGGGCGAAATAGGACCGATTGTTGAGTGAAAAAGTTTATTGTTATGTGAGAGTTTTTATTTTCAAGCTGAAGGCCCTGAGTGAGAATGATTTTATGTCTATCATTAAATCTTCGCTTAAAATGGCCGTGGCCACTTTCTTTTCTCGCATACTGGGCTTAGTTCGTGAACAAGTCATGGCGGCCTATTTCGGCGCCTCAGGAGTAACGGACGCTTTTCTTGTGGCCTATAGAATTCCTAATCTTTTAAGAGATCTTTTTGCAGAAGGTGCTTTTTCTTCAGCATTTGTTCCCATTTTTGTAGAGGCCAATCAAGAGTCTAAAGAAAAAAGCCGCGAATTGATGTGGCAGCTTTTTTGGCTTTTAGCAATGATCACTGGGACAATTTGTATTGGGATAATGATTTTTGCTCCACAGCTGATTTCTATTTTTGCTCCATCATTCAATCAGGATCCAGAAAAATTTCAACTCACAGTTAATCTCACGCGGATTATGGCCCCATTCCTCGCCTGTGTTTCCTTAGCAGCTCTGTTTATGGGTGTTTTAAACTCACTTAAAGTTTTCTTTATTCCCGCACTTGCTCCGGCCTCCTATAATGTGATGAGTATTCTTTGTATGCTCACACTAAGTGGAGTTCTTTCTGCTAATGGTTATCATCCCATTTATTCGCTGGGGATCGGGGCCATGCTTGGTGGTTTCATGCAGGCCGCAGTTCAAGTCCCACTTATCTATAAGTACAATTTAAAACCTATGTGGCCCAAAACTTTTTGGGGAGATAGGTCAAAAAAAGTTTTTAAATTGCTCGGTCCGGGGTTATTTGGATTTGCGGCTACTCAACTTAATATTTTGGTCACGACTATCTTGGCGACTGGGACTGTTATTGGCGCCACTTCGTGGCTTAACTACAGCTTTAGACTATTCCAATTACCTGTGGGAATTCTTTCTGTTTCGATAGGAAATTCAAACTTAGTTCACTTTTCAGAGGCCTGGAAAAAAGGTGATGAGAAGGGGGCAAAGGATTCACTTCAGTCGAGTTACTACCTCTCTTTTTTGACAGTGATGCCAGCTCTCGTGATTCTTTATTGTTTGTCAGATGAGATTGTGAATTTAATTTTTGAGCGCGGACGTTTTGATAGACAGAGTACAGTTAATACAGCTGAAGCCTTGAGAATGTATGCCTTAGGCCTTCCATTTTACGGTCTTTATAAAATTCTCGTCCCAACTTTTTATGCACTTGATCGTCAAAAAGTTCCGGTTCTCGCTTCTATTTTTTCCATTGCCTTCAATATTGCTTTTTGTTTACTGCTCACGCCACATTTTGGCTTTCATATGCTGGCCCTAGGTACAACGCTGTCTGTCTTTTTAAACTCTTGTATTTTAGGTTGGGTCCTAAACAAGAATTTAGCTTTAGGAACTCCTTTTTTCTTTAATAGGCGAATGGCAAAAATTGTTTCAGCTTCAGCTTTAGCAATCTTTGTTATCGAGGTTTTTGTCAAGCCAGACATTTTTGGTCAGACATTTATGATTAAGGCCCTATTGGTTGGCGCACAAATTTCTCTTGTGGTTTTTCTCTATGGGGGCACTTTGATGGCTCTAGGGGAGCGAGCTGCAGTTAAGGCCATCTTTAACAAATTTTCAAAAAAGTTGTCACGGAAGTAAAAAATATCAACGCTTTATCTTGTACGGTAGGGAGTTTTTAGTTATTCTAAAATGGTATTACCTTTATAAGGAAGTTAGATGAAAACTGATTTTGACACGCTTAAAGCGCTTTCTACTTATACGATCAATCACCTAAAGCAGGCCGAGATGATCGAGTTTGCTGCTGATTCAAGAGCGGACTTAATTGAAGCACTTGCTACAGAGTATGGTGTGAGCTTTGCCACAGATGAGAACATCAAAGAGCAAGCGATTGAAGAAGTTGAAGAAAAGTTTGGCGAAGATATCCCTGGTGATATTACAGAAACAGAAATGTTTAACCACGCTCGCAAAGAGATCATCAAATCTTTCAATGGCGAGAACATTGGTGGACTTTACTTAATGGAATCCCTTCACAATATTGCAATTCGCGTGAAGAACTTCCTTCTCTCTAATGAACTCGTTGAAGATGTGTTCTCTTCAGATGAGGAATTGATTGAATTTATTGTTGATAAAATTCGCGGTTTTGCGCCTAAGCGTAATTAAGGTTTAGCGGAACTAAGATTCACGGATGAAACTTAGTTCCGATAAGCTCTCTTCAAAGTACGGTCCTTCGACTAATCCATTTAAAACTGAACTTCTACTTTCAAATAAGAAATACCCTTCATCTTCAAGTCTGCGCATAAGATAAATATCGTAATAGATACGATCCACCACATTTTGTGAGGCTTTTCCCTCTACACGTATGACTTCTTGAAATTGTTCCTGAATTTTATCATCTCGAAAAAGAACTCTAGAGTCTGTTTCAAAAACCACATCACTATCAAACTCAATTCCTTCTTGGTTGAGTTTATCTTCAAGGATCTTTGTCAGCTCCTTGCCTTCATGGTTCGGGAAATAGGTGTAGTAGGCGTACCAATCATAGCGTGTATCAGTTCTTTCAAACTTTAATCTAATTGGCGTTTGTTCCGTCAGACTCCACCAGTTTGGAATCATCAAGGCAAGATCAGAGAACTGAACTTCATAGCATTCTTGTTTAAAGCTTGATTTTTCTTGTCCAATAATCCGGAGGGTATAAAGAGCGCCACCGATCAGCAGAATCAGAAAAAGCCATTCAAAGATGTGATTTGTTAAAATATCCATAACGGCTTGAGATTACAGTAATAGAGTCAAACTTTCTAGTCGTGGCAAGACTAAAGTCTTTGGACAATTGTTCCGATATTGCCTTGACGGTGGGGTCAGTATTGGAGTTTTTTGCCCAGACGTGCCCCATTTCTATCAAGTGTTATGATTTAAAGTAAGAAATTCTCCAGTCATAAGTGGAGAACATAAATTGGGTAGGACATATGAATAAGAAATTAGCTTTTATCCTCTTCACTCTTCTCTCAGGATCAGTCTGGGCGGGGCTCGCAGAAGACATTTACTCTTTCTGTCAGAGCAAGGGAGGGAAGATTGAATATACTCCTACGGCAACGGTGGATCCGAGCACGGGACAAACTTGTGTGACAAGTGCCTGTTCAATAGATAGCCGAGCGGGAGGTACAGTTTGTGACGTGGATATTAACTCACAAACAATACCGGCCGGTTGTGCTAAAGCTGCTCTTAAAACTTGTGGAACAGTTGTTGCCACCGGTGGAGCACAATCAGGTTCACAGTCTGGTTCTCAATCTGGCTCGCAATCAGGATCCCAGTCAGGAGCTCAATCTGGATCGCAGTCAGGATCGCAGTCAGGATCGCAGTCAGGGGCTCAGTCAGGATCGCAGTCAGGATCTCAGTCTGGTTCACAGTCAGGGGCTCAGTCTGGGTCGCAATCAGGTTCCCAAGGTGGAGCGACGGCCGGAGGAGAAGATGGTGTTCGTTGTGAATACGTAATGAGTGGAGTTCTAAATTCAAGTCACCCTTGTTTTAAATACTGTAAAAGAAACTGGCTCACAGGTCGTGAGGGTGAAGAGCGCAGAAAATGTCGCGAGTGTATTGAGAGATATTCAACTGAAAACGGTGGTGACCTTGTTGTTGATTGGTCAAAAATGCCAGGTGGAAAAAAACCAAATAAAGCAACAGTTGTAGTCGCTGGTGTTCAAGTGAGAACTGGCGAAATTGTTTGTTATGATATTAAGACAGGTGCTGTAGTTTCTAGAACAAATTCCGGATCTGTTTGTCCTCATGGTTCATCAACAACCCCAGGTGGCTCTACAGGTGGAGCTGTTGGAGGCGCTGTTGGTGGGGCAGTTGGTGGGGCAACTTCTGGCGGAAACGGTGGAGTTGTTATCAATGGAAGTGGTTCAACGTCTGGGGGAGTTCAACTTCCAGCATTCTGCCAATCTACTAAAAGAGCAGATAAAGTAGCTTGTGAAAATTGGATGAGAGCAAATGGTCGATTTGCATGTGCTTCGAGTGCTAATCCTGCTGGTTGTATGGGCAATGATTACTACGATATTCAAAGTCGCTATGGAACAACAGATTGTGTGAACTGCGGTGGTCGCGGACGCGGTCGCGATAATAGCTGGCTTGGAGATGCTCTTGGTGGACTTTTTGTTGGGGCAGGCTCTGCAGTGAGTGCTTATTTTGGAAGTCAGGCTTACATTAAAGGTCAAGAAGCTTGGGCCGGTGCTGCAACTGCTGGTTTTGAGCAGTGTCAGATTAGTCAAAATAATTACCTTCAATATCTTCAAGCAAATGAACTTCCTGCTCTTTCTCCAGAGCAGCAAGCAGCTATGGGTTGTAATGGCTATAGTCTGAATCAATATGGCGGGCTTGGTATGAACGGTCTAGGCGCTTGGAATGGCGCTGGTTATTCTAACGGATTTTTAGGTGGATTGATGGGTCCATACGGCGGGTATAATCCGTACGGCGTGGGTGGATATGTTGGTGGTGCTGTTGGTGGTATCTCTGGTGGAATAGCTGGTGGATACCCAGGTGGTATCGCTGGAGGAATTGGAATTGCTGGCGGTTACCCAGGCGGTTATGCCGGAGGAATTGCTGGCGGTTACCCAGGTGGAATCGCTGGTGGGATTGGTATTGCAGGTGGAATAGCTAGCGGTGTAGCTGGTGGTTATCCAGGTGGGTATGTTGCCGGTGGATATGTCGGTGGCGGTTATCCAGGTGGGATTGCCGGTGGAATCGCAGGTGGTTACGCGGCCGGTGGAATTGCAGGCGGTTATCCGGGAGGATATGCTGGTGGTTATGCAGGCGGTTACCCTGGTGGGATTGCTGGAGGCGGTTTAGTTAATGGAGTTTCAATTGCCGGTGGTGTTGCTGCAGGAATAAATGGTGGGTACGCAGGCGGTTATGCGGGTGGCTTTAATGGTGGATATGCTGGCGGATACGCTGGAGGATACGCAGGTGGCTTCAATGGCGGATACGCTGGAGGATATGTGAATGGCGGTTATATGGCCGGCGGAATCAATGGCGGCTATGGTGGTGGATACGGTGGTTATGGTAATGGCGGTTGGGGATCAGGGGCTGGTGGATTTGGTGGTCAAGGAAACTATTGGGGCGCTAGTCAGCAAACTTCAAACTACGATCAGATGCTTCAGAATCAAGGAATCTCTTACCAAATGGGGATGAATACTGGAGCTGGTTCATACGGCGGATATGGTAATTTTGGTGGTGGTTATAACGCTGGTTTCAGTCCTCTTAACGCTGGCGTCTCATTCGGTGCTGGCTTTGGTGGCGGATATTACTAAAAATTAAAATGGACTAAGTTTATTCAGGGACGCCTTCGAGCGTCCCTTTTTTTTGCCTTAAGGTTGGGACAATTTCTCCTTATTTAATTAGCAACTCCTCTGATTACAAGACCTCTGGCCGGCACCAATCCTGCTTTAAAGATGGAAGATCAAGGAGGGTTTTATGTCATATGATTTCCATCTGAAGGACAAATATTTAAAACTTGAAAATCGAGTAAAAGGTTTTTGGGAAAGATTTAATTCCAATGCGAAAAAAAATAAGTTAGCAAAAAAAACAAGTACCGAAGCGGCCTGGCCTGACACGCATGAATTAGGTGATGAGTCGTTTATTGGTACGGCCCCTAGGACTAAAACACCCATCCAATCAGGTGTTCCACCTAAGGCCCAAGAAATGGTTTGGGACAATGAGGATGCCTCCATGCAAGACAAGTCGTATCTCTTTGATGAAGATACGACTGATGCAAATTATGACTTTGAAGATGATTTTGAATTTGAAGAAAAACGAGAGTCAGAAACTCGAAGAGATAGTCGCTACGACTAAGAAGGAGAGTTAGCTCTCCTTCTTGTTATGAACAAGAGTTTTTATTTCATGTCTAAAAATGATTTCGACCTTATCATTTGTGACTTTTTCAACAATTCCAGGCCCAAACTTTGAGTGGTCAATAATATCCCCTAGAGAGAATTTAAGTTCCATACTATAGGGTGTCGATTTTCTTTTTGAGTTTGACATCTTTTCCATCCAAAGATCAGAAACAGAGATAACTTTTGACGGTGTAATACTAGTTTTCTTTGTGCGCGTTTTATTTTGCTTAGAAGACTGAGAAGGATCTTTAAAGGCATGGAGAGAACCACAAGTATTACACTTTACTTTCGCAATATGTTTAACGTCTTTCATAGCAACAATAGTATGGCCAAGATTGAGCTTACACTTTGTGCAATATGAGAGCACATCTTTGCCAACCGTTAACTGAGACATAATTTTCCTTTTAGTTTATAATTGAAGCGAACATTCGAACGCAACAAGGGCATAACCTATCTATTATATATCAAGATGGTGTTATCCGTAAAGCTAACTAACCATGGCCATCATTTCAGACTTACTTGAAAAAGCTCAATCATTGCCGCAAGAAGCGGGATGTTACCTAATGAGGGACAAGAATGGTCGGGTGATTTACGTCGGAAAAGCAAAGAAGTTAAAATCACGAGTGATTTCTTATTTTAATAATTCTGCAAAGAGTCTTAAAACAGAGTACATGGTTAGTCATGTAACGAATTTTGATTTCATCATTACCCGTTCTGACGCTGAGTCCTTTATTTTAGAAAATAACCTGATCAAAGAGCATTCACCCAAATACAATATCAGGCTTCGGGATGATAAGAGTTATCCCTATATTCAGGTTAACTGGAGCGAACCCTTTCCTCGCTTAGAGTATGTAAGAAGACCTAAAAAAGGCAAAGGCAAGGAGCTCTTTGGCCCCTATCCTACAGGTTCAAATATTTCTGTGATCATGAGGATTTTAACTAAGTCTTTCGGATTGAGAGACTGTTCTTTAAGTGAATTTAAAAGCAGAAAGACTCCTTGTCTGCTCTATCAAATGAAGCAGTGTTCAGCTTCCTGTGTAAAGTATATTACTAATGAAAAATATCAGCAGGACCTGGAGCTTGTGATTGGATTTTTTCAAGGACCGATCAAGGCCAGACGTACAATTGATCGACTTTATGAAAAAATGGAAACTTTGGCAGAGAGTGAAGAATTTGAAATGGCTGCCATCATCCGCGACCAGCTCGGAATTTTAGAAGATTTTCTGACCAAATCATTTGATCAAAAAGTAGAGTCACTTAATTCAGAAAAAAATATTGATATCTGGTCATACTACAATGGCAATGAAGAAGTGGACATGACTGTTTACTTAATTCGATCTGGAATGCTTTTGGGTCAAAAGAATTTTAATTTTGTAAAAGGTGAGATCATCGAGGAGATTGAGGAAGAGATCCTTTCAAAAATAGTGCATTACTATTCAGATCCTGAAGAAATACATCCTGAAATTGTAGTGGTTGATTTTGAGGAGAGCGAGATTCATCCAGTCCATGAGGCCTTGACAACATTTGGTATTGGCAAAGTACTGGGTCGATCAAAAAAATATGCTCCTCTCATTGAAATGAGTCGCAAGTATGCTGAGGAAATTCAGCGAGTAAGAATGACCAATATGGATAGTGTCTTTATTGGCCTAAACAAATTGAAGGATCTCTTAAACCTCAGGGAGCGTCCGAAAACTCTTGAATGTTATGATGTGGCCATTTGGCAGGGACAGTCTCCAACGGCTTCACAAATTGTATTTGAAGAGGGGAAAGCGGATAAAACCAAATACCGCTACTACCACTTGGAGATCAGACCTGAGGGAAATAATGATTTTGCCATGATGAGAGAGGTCATCTCGAGAAGACTAGATAATGGTAATCTTCCAGATGTTTTTATTATCGATGGTGGAATTGCACAGGTGAATACGGTTGTTGCAGTTTTAAATGAATTAAAAATAGATCTCCCTGTTGTTGGAATTGCGAAATCAAAAGATCTCACAAGTGGTGAACTCAAAGCAAAAGAGGTTAATCGCTCAGAAGAGAGATTAATCATTCCTGGACGGGCCAATCCTTATATTCTCAACAAATGTCCTTCTCTCTTTAAGACAATTGTTTCCATGAGAGATGAAGCCCATAGGTTCTCGAGAAAGCTGCATCATAAAGCTGAATCGAAGAGAGTTTTGTCCACATGGCTTGATGAGGTAAAAGGTTTGGGAGAAGATAACAAAAAGAAAATTCTTTCTCAGCTTTCGATGACTCAAGATGAATTAAAAGAATATACCGTGAATGATTTAATGAATTATTTTGGAATTAAAAGTCCCCAGGCAAAGGCACTTTGGGCGCATTTGCATGGGGAGCTGAAAGAAAATTAATTAAGAATATGAATTACGCGACGATTTCCGCATCCACAATCCATACAGCGGGCCGTTTCCTGCACTAAGAGATTTTTATAATCTGGCATGTGAGAAAGAAGCAATTTTGATCCACAGACTTTACATTCATCTATAGTTTTCTTAACTTGCTCGGCGCCACCATAGTACTCTTCAAAATTTTCGAACTTAAAATCAATGTCTGTCATATATTCTCCTCACTTATCATACGTTTCGGCGACAACTGAGAGGGGATTTAGCATTTTTATGGCTAGGAAATATCCTCCTATCCGTGCTAAGAAATGGTATGGAAGAATTGTTTAAGCGAAATTTATTGAGGTTGCGTCAACCCCTTGCTCCTAAGACTTATGCTGAGGCGTTATTTGGTGATGTTAATTGGGCAAAGGAGATCACCCCAAAAACAATTCACAAGATTGAATCAAAAATAGAGTTTTCTGAGAAAAAGCAGGTCTTAGAATCCTTAGAGAGATTTGCTCAGGAAAAAATGACGGCATCTCCTGAGGCGACAATTAAAATTCCCGGTGGTGAAATTGCGGTTAAACCAGAACCTTCTTGGGAGGGAATTTCTCAGTACAAAAACTTTGAAGAACTCAAAACGAACCTTTCAATTGAAGAAAAAATTATCGAATTATGTTTGAAATCTAAATCACCTGAAGCCGTAAAGATTATGTTTGTGCCTGAAAATTTCAGGCCCTATGAGGAAATAAAAGAAGAGTTGAAAGAAGGTTTTATTAATCAACTATTGCCCGCCTTTCCTTTCAAGACAGCTGAGCTTTTTAGTCGAATGCTTGCGGCAATGAAACTCGAGGATAAGGAAGTTCTCATTTACCCGACTCAAATGGGTCAGAAAGATCTTTCCCAAGAGGTTATGCAGGTTGCTGGTTTCTATCGCCCAGAAATCATTGTCACTCTTGGGGCCACACCCACTCATAAAATATTGAAAGGGCAGGAGAGGCTCTCACAAGTTCATGGAGAGTTCTTTAATCGAAAGATAGAAAATATTGGGACTTTTATCGTTGTTCCTCTCTTCCATCCAAGTATCATAGAAACTAATCAAAATATGAAAAAGACAGCTTGGTCCGATATGCAAAAAATCATGAAGCAGTTAAAAAAGCTCTGATTTTCTGAGTTTTATGGGTATCATGGCTTAGGATCTTCTAGATAATTTCCAAGGATAAGGGAATTAATGTTAAGAACAGGATGTTTGTTATTCGCTTTATTCTCAAGCTCTGCTTTTGCAGCGGTTCCATCAGTTAAAGTGCTTATTGCGAAGTCATTAAATAATGTTGTTGTTGAGGGGATGGATCTTCGTAAGACTATTCATACTCATCGCCGGTCTCAGCAGTATAACGGAAGAAAGACAATCTCTTTTAACTGTCGACCTGGTCCACGCAAGCTTTCCATGAGGCAGACTCCACTTCTCGTGGCTTCATTAAGTTCTCCCACAGGACTCATTTCCTGGGGAAAGAAAAAGTATCAAGGTGAGTTGCAATTATTATCTGATTCTCAGTCAAAAAGCTGTGACCTTGTTAATTCAATTCCTCTCGAGGCTTACATTACGACTCTTCTTGCAAAAGAAATGCATGGAAGCTGGCCTGTTGAGGCCTTAAAAGCCCAGGCGGTCGCCGCTAGAACCTATGCTTTTGAAAGATTGAGAAAACCAATTAGTAGTCGCCTCTATGATTTAGAATCCTCAGAAAAAGATCAGGTCTCAGGAACTTTTTTTGACGCCACTGAAAATACTCTTAGAGCTTCAAAAGAAACTGAAGGGGAAATCCTCGTAGGGCCAACCGGTAAAATTTCTCCAGCCTTTTTTCATTCAAAGTGTGGGGGAAAAACTCTAAGACCTGATCAAGTCTGGGGTGGAGTAGAAGAAGGCTATCGCTCTGTGAATTGTACCTTTTGTCAGAAAACAGGAATGAAAGATTGGAATGGAAAAATCAGAAATACAAAACTTGTGGGAATGATTGACCGAGTTTTAAAAAAATATTACTCGGACAATATTAGTGACTCAAACATTAAAATCATGCCCGACTCTATGGCAAACTCTGAACTGAGGCTTTATGCCGGAGACAGGCTTCACATAGTAAAAAAATCCTATCTGCGAAATCTAGCGGGAAGAGAAGTGCTTCCTTCAAATAATTTTATTATGTCTATGAAAAATGACCAAGTTCATGTCGAGGGGCAGGGTTATGGTCATGGCGTAGGCCTGTGCCAGCTTGGGGCTCTAGAGCTAGCTAAACGGGGCTATGATTACCGCCAAATTCTTTCTTTTTATTTTCCTCGTCACAAGATTAAGACGGCCTATCATCAATGAAACTTTTTGCAGCATTATTTCTTTTCATCTCGCAATTCTCTCTGGCAAAAGTGGTCTTGATTGATCCTGGGCATGGGGGAGAGGAATCAGGAGCCGTTGGTCATTTAGACTCAAGAAAAAGTCTTCGCATTTTTGAGAAAGATCTCTGTTTGAGACTATCTAAGAAAGTAAAAGAGGAGATCGCTAAAAGTACAACTGCCTATTTGACCCGTAGCCTTGATCGCGCTGTAAGTTTACAAGGCAGAGCGGATTTAGCCGATTTAGTGAAGGCCGATTTATTTCTCTCCATTCATTTTAATTCTTCTACAAATTCTACAAGTAACGGATTTGAATTATATTATTTAGATAACAATTCAAATGTGGGAGCTAAGAAAGTTGAAAGAGCAGAAAATTTAAATCTTCAGGGTGAAGAATTAATTATTAATCAGATTTTAGTGGATCTTGTTGTTCAGCAAACCGTGACTCACTCAAAAGACCTTTCAAAACATGTGCATGAAAAAGTGAAACCAGTACTCAAGCAACATAAAATTATTGATCGGGGTATTAAGCCTGGCCTATTTTATGTACTCGCCCTTTCAAAGCGCCCTGGGCTTTTAGTTGAAGTAGGATTTGTTTCAAATCCTAAGGAGCTTAAAAAAGTTAATGATGAGCGATTTATGAATCAAATGGCCAAGGCGATTGCTGCTGGGGTTGTAGCTTACGTCAAGCAATCCAAATAAAAAAGGCCCTCTTTAGAGGGCCTTGAAATAATTTAAATTTTGATTACTGCTGACAGAAAGAAAATCTTCTTCCAGCTGAAGAACCACCTGGAGATAGTGCTCGGAAGTTCGCTTGCGAGCCATCCGGGAAAACCATGTTGGCTTTCGTGATATATTTCACAGCG
This sequence comes from Bacteriovoracaceae bacterium, assembly GCA_947461145.1. Classification (GTDB taxonomy): domain Bacteria; phylum Bdellovibrionota; class Bacteriovoracia; order Bacteriovoracales; family Bacteriovoracaceae; genus Peredibacter. Next base: position 8,789 of record CANHJD010000031.1, on the reverse strand, counting down.
CAGTTTGTGTATGCACCAATAGAAATTCCTGGATAAAGAACACCTTGCCCTGAAACTGGTCTAGGGCAAAGATAAGCAACAAACATTGGGCTTGGCGTACCATCGCCAATAATAGCAGCAACATCACCAAAAGAAGTCACACCAACATAAGTGTCACCTCTGGTGACAATTGTTCCGAGATTTACGCGAGTTTGTACAAGTTGTCGTTGCATCGTTGGTTGCATCCAGTTTCCTGGATATTGATTGTACATCGAACCATAGTTGCTCAAGATGCACGGATTTTCCATTTGCACTTGATTTAGACTTACCCCATTAAAACTATATCCAGAGTTGTAGTTTCCTACTGAGTAGTTTTGATATTGGGCGCACTGTCCGTTTGGCCCCATACTCACACAATACTGAGAATTATAAATCCCGGAGTTACTCCTCCCAGATTGGTTGTTTTTTCCACAACCCGTCAAGGCCATAACAGCGGAAAGAATGAGTATTTTCGATAGCGATTTCATGGGAAAACTCCTTCGTCTTAGACGATTCTCCAACCATATCGGTTTGAACCCCCTGTTAACTTTAGAAAATAATTAAAGGAGAGTTTTTTAGTCTGAGTATGAGTGATCTTTCTGCCTAGTTTTAATGGGTTAGAATGAGTCTATAATAATGGACATGAGTGAAATTATAGATAAATCAAAGCAAGAGCTGAGGCGGGTTTTTAAGACGGAACATTCTCGTTTCATCGTCATGACCGGTCTAAAGGTTTCAGGCATCTCGTTGCTAGTAAATTTTATTGTCTATAGTTCTCTGTTTCAGGTGATGAAGCTTAATTACGCATTTTTTAAGTCCAACGGTCTATCAGATACTCTAGATGAGGATGTATTTTTTGGTTATATTATGGCCGAAGCTTCTGATAATTTAGAAATGTTTTTGCTTTTTCATATCTATCTTTTTTTTATTGGAACTTATGTGGGCTGGTTAATTCTAAGACCATTTCGTACAATTGCTGAATACAGCGAAGCTGTGATCACGAATCCCTCAATTGAGTATAAAATCGAAAAATTTAGTACCTATAAGTTACTTAATAATTTTTCCGATTATTTTTTTCATTATCTTAAAGATGCTCAGAAAAGAGGGGAATTGAATCCAAATACCATCCCCCCACAATATTCAAAAATTCATCAACCTGTCTTTGATGGAATTTTCATGCTTCACTTTGGTCTTTTGCTGTTAATTATCTCAATCAGTAGTAGCGTTTTTATAGTTGAAAACACTTCAACAATTTTTCATCACATGATCGAACTTGCCAATAAAACTCTTTATAATGCTAGAATTTCAAATAAGTTCTTTGGGCATCAGACATTTGTGGTTGATGACACTGTCGTTTTGGCCATCTCCTTAACAGCTATCTCTTATCTCGCTTTAGGGTTTCATCTTTATGAAAAAGTTTCTGGCGCCGCCTTTGGTGTTTTTTCTACGATGCGTGCTTTCATGAAGGGCAATCACTTTAGTCGGGTACATCTCGTAGGATACGCTTACGTTCGGGACTATACGCGCAAATTCAATAAATATCTTGATCACGTTGAGAAAATTTTTGATAAAGATAAGCCTCATAGTTGAAATTGGTTCCCCCTTTCATTAAGATAGACGAGTTAATTATAAACCATTCATTTCTTTAAAAATAAAAAAGGAAATTTCATGAAACGTTCTATGATCCTTGGTTTGGTGCTTATTATGGCATCAGCATGTACTTCAAAAGATGACTTAAAAAAAATGATGAAAGAAAATCCTGAAATCATTACAGATGCAATTGAGGCCAACCCTGCTAAATTCATTGAGGCTCTTAATAAGGCAGTGAAATCAGCACAGGAAGGAGAAGGCAAGAAGCGTGAAGAAGAAGAGAAGAAAGCTCTTGAAGATAGCTTCAATAATCCTCTCCAAGCTGAAATTCGCGCTGATGAAAGTTTCCGTGGTGCTGCGAATGCCCCACTTACATTAATTGAATATTCAGATTTCGAATGTCCATTCTGCTCTCGTGGTTTTAACACTGTTATGGAACTTATGGAGAAGTATAAAGGTAAAATTCGTTTTGCTTATAAGCATCTTCCACTAAGTTTTCACCAACAAGCAATGCCGGCTTCTCAATATTATGAAGCGATCCGTTTACAGAGCCCTGAAAAAGCTTGGCAATTTCATGACGAAATTTACAAAAATCAGCGCAAGCTTCAGAACGGCGAAGCTTTCTTAAAAGAAACTGCAAAGAAATTAAAAGTTGATATGGCCAAACTTGCTAAAGATGTTAAGTCAGAGGAAGTTCAGAAAAGAATCGATGCTGATATGGCAGAAGCTGCGAAATTTGGCTTCCAAGGAACTCCAGGTTTCTTATTAAATGGTATTCCTGTGAAAGGTGCATACCCAGCTAGTCATTTTGACGGATTAGTAGAAGAGCTGACTAAACGCGGAAAAATTACTCTTTAAGATCTAGCTCAAAAAATATTTTTTGATGAAGCCCCGGTTTTTTCCGGGGCTTCTTATTTTAGACTTCCTGACTAAATCACACTGTCATATAGAGCTAGGAAATTTTTGCCTCAGGCCCTAAATAAGGCAATTTCTTCCTATCAATGCTGGTCATCCTTGCTTCAAACTCAAGTGAAAGTTATAATTTTGACAGACGCTCCTAAGGATTAGGAGTGCGAGCTGAAAGGTACAAATGGCTGAAGAAAATAAACCATCACAGGCAGCACCTGCTGCACCATCATCAAAAAATCCGCTTTTGATGTTACTCATGATTGTTAATATCGCAGCGATGGGAGTCGTCGCTTATTTTCAATTTAAATTTATGGATATGGAATCTAAGCGTCCAGATCTGACTCAATTATTAAAAGAAAAAGATGCCCCACAAGCAGCTGCTGATGAAGCAAGTGGTGAGCAAAAGAAAGAGGAAGTCGTAAAGAAAGAAAATCTTCTTCCTCTAGATAGTTTTACAGTCAATCTTGCTCAGGGTGATGGCCCACGTCGCTATGTACGTTTAGATGCAGTTTTAAAAATGAGTGAAGATGCAAAAACTCCAGAGTTTGAAGCAAGAAAACCACAAATTCGTGACACAATTATTAGCATCCTAAATACGAAAAGAGCTGAAGATCTCTTAAAAAAAGAGGGTAAGAGCTTTTTAAAAGAAGAAATAAAAGCTTCTATTAATTCATTCCTGGTGGATGGAAGAGTAGAAGATATTTATTACATAAGTTTTCAGATTAATTAAAGAGCAGGATGCTCTTTAAAAAGTTTTCCCAGGAGGGGACATGGCCCAGGTATTGAGCCAAGACGAAGTAGATGCATTACTTAACGCTGTTAATGATGATGCAGACACTGGGTCTGATTCAGGTGGAGATCTAGGTGGTTTTGCTGAAGCTCAAGAGAGTGATGCAAATATTCAGCCTTATGATCTAACTAACCAAGACCGAGTAATTCGTGGAAGAATGCCAATTTTGGAAATCATCTACGAGCGTTTCATAAGACAATTCAGGGTTTCACTCTCAAACTCACTAAGAAAGATTTCTACCATATCAATGATTTCAACTGATCTTCTTAAGTTTGGTGAATTTGTTAATACTCTGCCAATTCCTTCATGCATGTGTATCATGCGTTTTAACGAACTCCGTGGCCCTGCCATCATCGTTTTTGAATCAAAGCTTGCATACGCTATTATTGACTCATATTTTGGTGGAACTGATCGTCCGTTTACAAAAATTGAAGGTAAGGAATTTACCTCAATTGAGCTCTCTTTCATGAGACGAGTAATGGATATGGCGATTAATGATCTTGAAGATGCTTGGGCCCCTGTCCATAAAATTGATGCTCAATATTCAAGGACTGAAATTAATCCTCAATTCGTAGGTGTTGTTCCTCCTTCAGATGTGATTATTACTACAACATTTGAAGTTGAGTTTGAATCAGCATCGGGAACCATTATGGTGGTTATCCCGTACTCAACAATTGAGCCAATAAAGCAAAAACTTTCTTCAAGTTTTCAGGCCGACAATGATGTTGTCGATACTCTTTGGACCCGTTCAATGCAAGAGCACGTTCAGCATGCTGAAGCAACTGCCATCGTAAAGCTCGGTGAAACAGAAATGTCCATCGGAGATCTTGTTGGACTTCAAGTTGGGGATATTATCCCTCTATCTCAGGAAGTTTCAGGAGAGCTTGATTTAGAAATTGAAGATGCGAAAAAATTAAAATGCTTAATTGGTGTTTATAAGGGAAACCGAGCAGTTCAAGTTACACGTAGAATACGTTAAAAAGGAATAACCATATGGCCTCAACAGAAATGAATGATAACAAAGACGCAATTCGTGAATTGGCCGATCAGATCAAGGCCGGTGATGATGCCCTTAATAAACTGAAGGTTCAAAACCTCGATTTTATTTTAGATATTCCTCTAAAAGTAAGTGTTGAGCTTGGACGCGCAAAAGTCATCATTAAGGATTTACTTCAACTGGGTCAGGGCTCAGTTCTTGAGCTTGATAAGCTTGCAGGTGAGCCACTAGAGGTTCTCGTAAATGGCAAGCTCGTTGCAAGAGGTGAAGTGGTAGTGGTAAACGAAAAATTTGGTATTCGTCTTACCGATATCATAAGTCCTTTAGAGCGTATTGAATCTTTAAAGTAAGTTGTTAATTAAACGTCAACCAGGAAGGATGACTGTTATATGAATAAGATATTCGCAATTGCCATACTGGCCCTTTTTATTTGCTCATTTGCCTTTTCGGGTGTCAAAGTGACTTCGCTTGACCTAACGACAAATGGTACCAAGGGAACTGTTAACATCTCGCTAGATGGTCGATCTAATGATCTACCAGACTTAAAAGTTTATGGAAAAGTCATTGAGGTGACTCTTGCTAATTCTGAAGGGTTTAATGCAATCTTTAAAAATATTCGTGGGGCCCAGCTCTCTGCCAATAGCTTAAATGGAAAAGCGATTATAAAAGCTGTCCTTCCTTACGAAATCGCTGCCAATAATGTAGATGTTGGTTTTAAAAATTCTGTTATTGAAATCATTTTTCCTCGTGGAAATACTGCAGCAATTCAAAAAACGGCGCATGAAGGTCCTGTGGTCTTACCGAAAGAGATTCGTCCTTCAGCTCCTGAAGTTGCTCCAGTCAATAAGCTAGATAAAAAAACAGAGAACAAAGTTTCGAAAGAAATCTTAAACGAAGACTATCTTAATAAGTTGATGAAGGAAGAAAACGCTCCCATTAAAAATGATTCAGAAACAGCAGAATTAAATACGGATCAAATTAATGTAAAGCAGTCTGCGGTTGCAAAACCTGAAGTTAAAGCCACATCAACTCAAGCAACTGTTGTTCCTAAGGCTGCAAGTTCGAGTGATAATTTTTCATTTGTTGGCTATGCCTTCAAATTTATGATGTTTCTTGGTCTAGTTCTTGGGCTCTTCTATGGAATTGTTCAACTGCTTAAGAAAGGTGTGTTCAAAAGAGGAAAACTTGGTTTTTTAAATAATTCCCAGATGATTGAAGTTTTAAGCACAACTTATATTGCTCCAAAAAGATCCCTGATGGTCGTTAAGGCCCATAAGCAGATTTTCCTTGTGGCCAACTCTGAAAGTGGCTTGACCTTTCTTTCTGAAATGACTGACACCTCAGGCTTACTTAAAGAGGGGGAAAAGTTAATCACCGGAACAAATTTCGATCTCAACTTAGGAAGTGCTGATTCGACTTCTGAGGAAGAGACGATTGTAAAATTAAAAGAAAACATCATGACCTCAACTCCTATAAATGAAGAGAAGGGTCTTGCGAAAATTGCAGTGGCAAAAGATATTGTTAAGTTTTCTGATGAGTTAAAAAAGAAAGCTAAAAAGCTGAAGCCCATAGAGTTCAACTAGTAGAGAGACAAAGGTCTGGAATGAAATTTAGTTTACGATCTATAATTATATTTTTGTTGATGATCGTAGCAGGTCCTGCTTTCGCTCAAAATGCAAGTCTTCCAGGTGTTAATGTGAATTTTGGTCAAGGGGCCAATCTCGTTGATACAATGGAAGTGCTTTTACTCTTCACTGTTTTAACTCTTGCTCCGGCAATTGTTATTCTTTGTACTTCTTTCACTCGAATTGTCGTTGTTTTATCTTTTATGAGGCAGGCCCTTGGAACCCAGAATATGCCACCCAATCAGTTGCTGATTGGTTTTGCTTTATTCTTGTCGATTTTTGTGATGATGCCTACTGGTGAGTCGATTTACAAAAATTCAATACTTCCTTATCAGGCAAAACAAATTGATGCCACCCAAGCTCTTAAAGGTCTTGAAAAAGATTTAAGGGCCTTCATGGAAAAGCATGTTAGAAAAGCTGATATTGGACTTTTTTATGATGTCACAAATGCTCCGGCACCAGCAGATATCAAGGCCGTGCCAACCCATTATCTTATTCCTGCTTTTATAATTTCAGAATTAAAGACGGCTTTTCAGATTGGATTCTTACTCTATATTCCTTTTATCGTACTGGATATGGTTGTTGCTTCTGTTTTAATGGCGATGGGGATGATGATGCTTCCTCCAATGCTAGTATCGATGCCCTTTAAACTTTTGCTATTCGTACTTGTTGATGGATGGCAGCTTGTGACTGGAGCTATTTTACGCTCTTTCAATACCTAAAGGATAACTTATGGAAAATGAATACGTCGTTGAAGTTGTTAGTCAGGCCATAAAAGTAACTCTTATGCTTTCGGCCCCAATGCTTATCGGCGCCCTGGTTGTGGGTGTTCTTGTCTCCATTTTCCAGGCCGTAACTCAGATCAATGAGCAAACACTTTCCTTTATTCCCAAAATTCTTGTGATCATTGCAGCTCTTGTTATTTTTAGTCCGTGGATGATGGAGACTATGGTGACATATACTCAAGATCTTTTTACGAGTATCCCAGAATTGATTAGGCGTTAATGAATGTTTCAATTCTTGACCAACATGTTTTTTTGGCTTTTTGGATAGGCTTCTCTCGCTGGATTGCTGTTCTTTTTCAATTGCCACTTTTCGATAACGTTTCCGTTCCCATGATCATCAAAGTTCTCACAAGTTTCCTTTTGGCCTTTGCTTTTTTTCCTGGAACGCAGGGCACACTTATTGCAGAAGTTAAGCTCGTGGGTCCGGATAATATCTGGCTACTCATGATGTTTCATACTACAACGGGGCTAATTATCGGATTTTTGGTGAAATGTATAATGAGTTTGTTTGTAGCAACAGGCAGTATCCTGACTCAACAGATAGGATTCTCCTCTGTAAGCTATTTTGACCCCACTCAGGCCCAGCAAGTTGGTCCCTTTGAGCGCCTAATTGAATGGACCATGATTGTTCTGATTCTCAGCTCTGGTGCCTTAGTTCCGATGTTCAAGGGAGTCTATGAATCCTTCTTTTCTGTCAATTTCTTAAATGCCGACAAATTGCTGAAAACCCCAGAGTATTTCGTGTTATTCTTTAAAGCAGCATTTAGTGCTTCGATCCTTCTGGCCGGACCACTAATTTTTGCAAATCTTCTGATGAATTTGGTGATGGGAATTGTCGCCAGAACTGTTCCACAGATGAACGTTTTGCAAGTGAGTTTTGTTTTAAATATTGGATTTGGATTACTTCTTTTTATTGGAATAGGAGAGGAGTTCTTTCAAGTCAGTTTTGATTTATACGTTGAAAAGTTGGGAGATTGGTTTCAATTCCTCTCTAACTAGGGGCATAGGATGGCCGAAGAAAACGACGACGAAAAAACCGAAGAACCCTCCCAGTATAGGATTGAAGAATCCCGTAAGAAAGGTGAGGTTGCAGTTTCGAAGGAACTTTCGAGTGTGCTTCTTCTTACTGGTTCATTAATGACCCTTATCCTCTGCGGTGTCTTTGTCTTTGAACAATTCACTGAACTGATTGATTGGCTCTACCGTTTAGATTTCAAAAATATTTATACTAGTAAAAAATTCGCTGAGGTCATTACCCATGCTTCATGGAGCATGGTGAAATGTGTGGGGCCATTTTTTTTAGCTTCTATGTGTTTAGGTTTTCTTTCAACTTTTATTCAGATTGGTTTTCTTTACTCGCCAGAAATTCTTGAAGTTAAATTTGAAAGGTTGAATCCAATTCAAGGTATTCAACGCCTTATGAGTAAGAAAGCTTTGGTGGAGGCGGTTAAAGGGGTTTTTAAATTTGCAGTTGTAATTTTAATCACTCACTCGGTAATGAAAGATAATATTGGCAGCTTCCTTGGATTTTTACATGCTGACGCTGCTCAAAGTTTGAGTTTTGGTAAATACCTGATGGTTAAGCTTGGATTCTCAATCCTACTTGGACTTGGAGTTGTTGCTTTAGCCGATTTTGCTTGGGAGAAATGGTCTTATCGCAAAAAGATGATGATGAGTAAACAAGAGGCCAAGGAAGAGGCGAAAGAGAAAGATGGTAATCCTGAAGTAAAAAATAAAATTCGTCAGATTCAGCGTCAAATGGCCCAAAAGCGAATGATGAATGATGTGAAGAAGGCGGATGTAATTGTTACCAATCCAACTCATATTAGTGTAGCATTGAAGTATGATGGATCAACGATGGTTGCTCCGGCCGTAATGGCCAAGGGAGCAGATCATTTGGCACTTAGAATTAGAGAAATTGCCAAAGAAAATGATATCCCGATTGTTGAAAATATTATGTTGGCGCGGACTCTTTATAAAACGGTGAAGGTGGGACATGGAGTTCCAAGAACACTTTATAAGGCCGTCGCAGAGATTTTATCTTTTGTTTACAAATTAAAACGTAAGCAAAAAGC
>CANHJD010000030.1 GCA_947461145.1 Bacteriovoracaceae bacterium | reverse complement strand
TGACCTCAGAAATGACATCGTGCTTTCCCTTATAATCCTGTGTCATGATACTTATTACTTCAAAAAACCCCTTATTCGAGAAAAATAGGGATAACTCCTCCTGAACGCCAGGGCCCGAGAAGGCTTCGAGCATTTTCAAAGAATCCAACAGGTAATTGGGATCAGAAAGTATCGCTGAGTAGCGCGGTGAAAAATCAGGGAATTGATCAATGACTGTTGAGAAAAAGTTAAAAGTCTTTGAGCTATTTAAGTCTTCGTCAACTAGCACTCCTAATATGGACATGAGATTTGTCTTCTCTTCATGATTTAATGAAGTCCAGTATTTGACAAATATTTTATACCAACTTCTAGTTTTTGAATTTTGATCTCCAAGGGCCGAAAAAATCTCTGCGACATGAATAAGATCTTCATCCGGTAAATCTGCAACCGTCATCAAAAGAGAATTCATCAATTCCCCATCACGACCATTGTTTTTTGCATCAAGAAGTAGCTGCTGAATTTCTTTAAAGACATCCGAATTCAAAAAACTAATAAATTTAAATCGATCATCCATAAGAATTTTATGGATGCTCTTTAAAAATAAGTAATCATGGGAACTCTCAATTAAACTAAAGGCATCCTTGAGAACTCGATATAAAGCCCCAAGACCCTGCTGAGATTTTTTTTCTTCACAAAAATCGGTGAACGCAATGTATTTGGTTAATCCATGGAGAAGAGTTTGTTCAAAAACTTCTTTATCATCATTATTCAAAGAGTTTATTTTATAGGTGAGTTCATCTTTAACGTTTACATAGAAACTAGACGTATTCGCCCTGTTACGGCAAGTAATCCCCTCATTTAAGGAACGGTTTAAGTAATCTAGGTTGTGAGAAAAATCAGGCTTAGTCAGAATTTCTACGAGCGTACCTGAGCCATGGGAGACTCCACTTTGGGCCCACTCTTTTAAAGGAAACTCTTCTTTACCAAATACCATCGAAATCTGCCGCCACTCATTCAATTCCACCTTTTTATTTATCTCATTAAAGGCAATAATGAATCTGTCTACAAGCTGAGCCTTCTCTTCATCAGTTATTGAATTAAAAAATTGATCTTTATTTTTTTCAAATGAACCTAATATATTTCTTAATGCATTTAGAGTTTTTAAATTTTCTTTATTTGAAGATGAAAGTAGCTGCCATAGTTGTGATCTTTCTTCTAGGGTTAACTGATCTTTAGCGAGAGTCTTGCTTAGAAAGCTAAAAATTTTATGTTTTGAAAACTCCCTTTCGAGCAAGAAAGATAAACTTTCCATTTCCCCGCGAGACTCAGCCTCGGCAACAGTTTCATAAATTTTTTTTCTGGAGTTTTTAGATGAAAAAAAAGAGTCATTAAAAACTTTAAAAGTATTGTTTAAGGATTTCTCATCCAGTTTTTTTATCGCATCGGTAAATTCAGGGTATATCTTCGCCCATCCAGAGCAATCAAAAATACTGAGTATATTTTTTTTACTTAAAACTTGTCCCTCAAAAACCATTGAAGAACAGGACTCTTTAATTGGAGTTTTTAAAGTGGATCTTTTTTTTAATTCAACAGGATTCTGTCCAGTACAAGACTGAATGAGCACCACGAGAGTGAAAATCATAAGGAGCGTGAGAAACTTCATGTTTGAAACTTAGCATTTCTCAGGCCTTAAGACATAAGACACAGGTTAAACTATGTAGAAATGACAGGCTTCTTAGGGAGTGATCTTTTCTGTTTCTCCCAGGAAATATTTCAGGGCAATACCGGAGTTGATTTTATAATTTTTGAACTCAACAACTTCATCAAGTTTCAATGACTTGGCCCCCGCTGCGGCAGCTTTTTGCTCCGATGTAATCTTGAGTTTTGATAAGACTCCCATACCTTGTGAGGAGCCGTAGGATAGCTCTTTTTTCATGCTATAGCTTTGACCATTCTCAGAACTAACTGTTGCCATGGATTTAAGGACCCATTTTCCGTCAGAAAAGCTTTCTTTTTCATAGACCGGAGTCGTAGTTAAAGTCCCGATAGGCTTATTGCCAATAATTTCAATTAATTTATCCTGACTATCAAACCTTAAAAGATACGACTGAACATTTGCCACTCCTGTTCCATCCTGAGCAGTAAACTCTTTTGGTATTTTTGAAGCCTGAAATTTATAACCAGCAAATCTTTGGATAGTGCTTGGTGGCAATAGACTATCAAGAACAGAAAAAATAGACATTTTTAATTCTTCTTTTATTTCTTTAAAACCATCAGGAAGACCAATGACTTCTATAGCTATTCGTTCAGGATTCGCCGTCCAATAGGTTCTAAAAATAACTTCCTCAACTTTTCCAAAAATCATTTGATCATTCAGTTGATCTGTAAGTTTAGAGCTTTCGATATCGACAACAAAATCTTTCACGCCTTTATTTTTTAATGAATAAACTCGAGCATCAAAGTTATTAAAATAGGCCAAAGGATCCTGGGCGAATGCTGAAAAAGAGATCGTGATAAAAATTAAAAATAAAGCTTTCATTGCTAATCCTTCAACCAATTTTCTATATCCACTCTTGGACATCTGAGATGTTTTTCTTTCTTATATATTACCATACCAGATGAACCAGTCACACCCTTCAAATTTTTCACAGGCGTATAAATGACTGGAATCCAGTCATCAGAAAAATGAGAAAAATAGGCAAGTATTGAAGCCCCAAGGTTCATGGTTTCAGATGTAAAATGCCCATTTGAATGAAGTTTAATAATCACGTGAGCACTTTTAAGGCCATCTAAATGAAGCCACATATCCTCTTTGCTCGCCCACTTACTTCTCAGTTGGTCATTTCCAGATGAACTTAATCCAACGCCAATCGAAAACTCTTCGGTCCTAAAGACTTTGTAATCCTGTTTTTCTTCACCATGAGAGTGGCTAGGTTTCTCCTTAACCTCTTCTTTGCCCCATACTGGTTTAGTGATGGGAAGAGTATGGATCATTTTGGCTTCTTGAGATTTTCCGGCCAACTGCTCTTTGGTTTCCTCAAGTCTTTTATGAAGAATGCCTTCGCCCCTTTTTAATTTTTTTATTTTTTCAAAAAGAAGATTTCTTCTTTCAAAGGCATTTAAATTCCCTTCAAATTTTATCTTATGATCACCAATCTCGAGCTGATACATATCAAGTGACCTGCCCTGATCTAAGATTTTTTGCATTTGATCCCATTGCCGTGTTCTATCTAAATCTTGTTCTATATTTGAAATTTTTCTTTGCAAAAAATTCGGTGCTGAACCGACCTGTTTCATTTTGACGGCACTTAGTTCATCTTGAATGAGTTGTTCAATCGTTGAAGGTGAAGATGAATGTAAATCATGGTTCATATCTGTTCGACGACCAACCTCGTTAAATAATTCATAAAGACTGCCCAGGTCCTCACTCGTTCTAACGGCCTTGCCATGCCAACTCATCAGCAGCTTAAAGGGCTCCTCAGGTCCATCCTGATAATGGTGGATGAAATAGAGTTTTCTTCCTTTCCAGAAAAAGAGGATGGATTGCAATTGGCCAAATTTTTGGTAGTCCAATTTTATAACTCGATCAAACTTATCAAGGTCTATGGAAACAAAACTGCAAGAGCTTAAATGTTTTCTCAGGTATTCTAAAAAGTTATCTCTTCTTCGTAAAATAGAGGGAGGTGGGACATTACTAGGCCAAACTCCTTCTTGACCAGCACCACGGCCTAGAAACAGATGCCACGTTTTACCTGGCGATCTAATGGAAAAGGAGATAAAAAAAGATGTACTATAAATCTTTTGGATTTGAGCATAATTTAGGTGAAGCTCATTAATAGCTTTGACCTGTTTTTGTAAATCCAGATAATATTGAATCATATGACTATAAATCTCATTTCTTCTGACCAATCCGTTCACCACACCCAGGTAGAATGGGATGTGTTATCCAAAATTATAACCCAATTTGCCTATTTTGAGCGAAATAAGGAAGATCTCACACAGACGATTTTCCAAGGGAAACTTGATCTTCTCTCTGAAGAATTTGTTAGAACACAGAGTTACCTTACTGAAGTTAAAGACGAATATCGTCAAATACTTAATCAACTTGTTTCGCGACTTCCTCCAGATAAGTCTTTACCTCGTTTTCTTGAGCATGTGGCAAAAAAAGGTGTACTCAATTTTTCAGAACTTAATAAACTCACTCTTCTAGTGGAGTGCGGGATATTTTTAAAAAAAGACTTCCCGCAATTACAGGTTGCAGAGTTTCGAGCGATTTCAGAATTTGATTTTCAGCCTATTCAACGAAAGTTCTTGAAAGAATTTAGACACCTTGTTGATGAATCAGGGGATGTTCATTTTGATCGTCATCCAGAGCTAGCTGATCTCAATAAACGACTGCGAGAACTTGAGGAGAGAATCCGAAAGTCCGTCCAAGAATGGCTTAATGAACCTGGAAATAATAAGGTCCTTCAGTACTCAAGTTATGATGTCCATTACGACCGGTATGTTGTTCCTATTAGATCTGATTCATATCGCTCAGAAATAGGACTTATAATCTCCCGCTCAGAGTCTGGACAAACTCTCTTTGTTGAACCTTTTCAGGTCAGAGAATACTGTAATAAAAGACTTGAAATAATTGCAAAGATTGATGAAATCATTAATCAACTGGCGATGAAGTTTTCATTTTTACTTCATGATTTTTCAGATTTACTTCGAGCATTACTTTCAAATTTTTTAAAGATTGATCATTATCTAGCAAAATCTTCCTTTGCTAATGACTATCGTCTGGAAGTTCCACAAATTAGATCCACTCCAGGATTCAAATTCACTCAGCTGTTTCATCCCTTACTTAAAAATCCAGTTAAAAATAATGCTGACTGCGAGAAGAAAGATCATGGAATTGTGATTTCAGGACCAAACACTGGTGGGAAAACAGTTTTTCTGAAATCGCTGGCACTCTCCTATCTTCTTTTCTATCATGGTTTTTTTGTACCCGCTGCTGAAGCAGAAATGTATCCCTACGAGGGACTTTTTTATTTTGGAAATGATCTGCAAGATTTAAAAGTAGGACTCAGCTCTTTTTCTGGTGAAGTAAAAAACTACATTGAACTCATGGAACACATTCTCCCTACAAATCTTATCTTGATTGATGAAATATTTAATTCCACATCTTCCGATGAAGCTTCGGCACTTTCTTTGGCGTATTTTGATGAACTTCACAGACGAGCAGGATGCCATATTATTGTCTCAACCCACCACCAAATGTTTAAGACACTTATTCATCAAGATAGATCTTATATTTCCTGCCATGTTGGCTTCGATGCGCAAAACATGAGGCCTACATACAAAATCCAATGGGGAACCCCAGGTGCTTCTATGGCGATCGATATTTTCGGAATTCTGGCCCGAAATAATCCATCTGTTCGCCACGTGCCTCAGAAAGCTCTCAATCACCTAAGTGCGAAGAATGTAAGCTATGAGACCCTTCTTCAGAGGGTGTCTCAAAAACAGATCGAATTAGATAATCTGTTAAATGCAAATCGCCAGACTGAAATTGAGCTAAAAAATCAAAAAGGAGCCATGGAAGGTATTCTCACTTTAAGACTCAATGAGGAACTCAATAAAGCGCGTAAAGAAGTTGAGAAGATTTTGCAAGAAGCTCGTGAACTTGTGGAAGAGGCACGCAGAAATGAAATTACAAAAATAAAGCGCGTTGAGGAAAAATCACATCAATTAAACGTAAAAATAAGAGCGCTTCAAGGTGAAACCATTGAAGAAGCCGTTACTATTCCAACCGGAAATCTCTCCACTCAAGATGTGAAAATTGGTGATACCGTATTCTCTTTAACTTTAAAAAAAGAATTTACCGTTTTAGGAATCGATCCAAGAAAAAATGAAGCTCAGATTGGGAAGGGGCCAATTAAAATTAATGTCCCAATTTCGTCTCTTGCGGCCTCAAATAAAGCACCACTTCGGCCCAAAGTTAAAATATCTTATTTTAAAAATACCGATGCCAAATTTGAACACGATGTTCGTGGAATGAGACTCTCCGAGTGCCAAAATTTAATAGAGAATGCATTAGGGGATCTACTCACGGGTGATATTCCATTCATTAATGTTATCCACGGTCATGGTGATGGAATTTTAAAAAACTGGTTGCGGGATTACGTCAAGAAATCCAAAGAATTTGTTATAGATACTTCAGAATCTGGCAATGATGGAGAAACAAGAATTGTTCTAAAATAAAAAAGCTCCTTTCGGAGCTTTTATATTAATCAATAATTGTCCCAATTCTCCAGGGCCTAAACTTAAAGGATTCTTGCTCGTCCTCATCACTTGGTGGAAACGGAACTGAAAGAGAAAACCAGATCGCAATGGCCTTACCCTTAATATGTCCAAAAGGAACCGTTCCCCATCGACGGGAGTCAGCAGAGAAATCACGATTATCACCCATGACAAAATAATTGTCTTTGGGAACAGTAAATTTATAGTAGTTAGCAGAGTAATCATTTCCTAAATCTACACCTGTAATATGGGTGGCACTGCCTGTCTTTGTTTCCATAAATTTAAATTGATATGATTTATAGCGATCATCCATATCTTCAAGGATTTTTTTACCATCAACTTCTTTAGTTTCAATCGGTTTATTGTTCACGTAAACCACCTTATCAATCACTTCTATCGTGTCTCCAGGTAGTCCAATTACTCTCTTAATATAATTTAGGTTCGTATCTTTGGGGTACTTGAAAACAATCACATCCCCCCTTTCTGGTTGCTTTGGTCCAGTCAGATAAATGGGATCACTAAACCAATCGCTAAATGGAACTTTAAAGCCGTAGGAGAATTTATTTACGAGAATAAAGTCGCCAATGAGAAGTGTAGGGATCATTGAACCAGAAGGGATCTTAAATGGTTCAAACAGAACAGATCTAAAGATCAAAACAGATAATATGATCCAAGTGAAGGATTTAACTTCCTTAATAAATTTTTCTTTCCTAGAAACAGTTTGCGATGGAGTTATTTCAGGCTCAACCAGCTGAGAAACTTCCGGTGTTTGATTTTCTTCCATAATAAGTACCTTTTATTTTTTTTGAGGATGAACTGTTGAGTAGTAATACTCCATTATGTTTTTCGCCAGAAGAGGTGACTTGATATACCACTTTTTCTGATTAACGATCATCACACAAATGGATATTCCTTTATCATTTTTATCCTCTAATGATTTAGCGTAACTGACAAACCAGTCTCTTTTTCCATAGGGCTCACCGCCAGTAATGCTTCCTGTTTTTCCACCAATTTCTAGTTTCGTCAAAAGATGCTGGCTCCGACGGAAAGAGGAACGGGCCGTACCCTGAACAATAGTGGACATAAACAGAGTTCTTAAATCTTCAGACGACTGAGGTGTTAGGACCTGCTCATCTTTTTTAATCGGTGGATAAATAACTTTATTATCTTGTATTCCATCGAGGGATTTAATCACAACCGGATACCTAAAGACGCCACCATTCGCAACAACAGAAGCTATGACTGCCCCGTGGACTGGACTCATTACCGTCTGGGTATTTAAGCCGGAAGAAAATTCGGCTAAGTTATATTGATCTTGGGCCATGCTAAAAATTGAAGGATCAAGATTGACTCCTTCCAAAATTTTCTTATTGAAGCCAAATTTTTCTGCCATTCTTTTTAAACCCGCTGGGGTGAGATTCTCAATGGCAGTTCTTCCAAAGATTACATTATTTGAAGTTGCAAAAGCTTTCTGTAAATCCAAGCTTCTTATCCAGCGACGATTGGCCGGCTCTTTTAACTGAGATCTATAAAGCGTTGTTGATCGCCCAGTGAAATGAAACTCTGTATCCGTTTTTATGTGAGTATTTTCAAGAAGATCGGAAGCCGTAATAATTTTAAAAATACTCGCAGCAGGGTGAGTAGTAGTAAAGGCCAAATCTCTTCCAAAAACATTGGCTGAACGGGCATAATCAACAGCGGCTAAAATTTGTCCTGATTCATTATCAAGTACAACTACAGAAGTATAATCAGGTCGATAAAGTGCTAATTGTTTTTTTATGAATTCTTCGAGTTCTAAATTGAACGTGTAGTTGGGCCTGTATTTGGCAGAATCATAATCTATCAGCTGATCCCAGCTACGATGCTTACCTATAATCTTTTTCCACTCGCTTGGGGCTTCAGGAGGGGCAGCCTTAAAAGCTTTAAGATCATCAGGCCCTTGAAAAAGAGAGTTATCCTTAATGAAATTAATATTTGCCCGTGCTGAAAGAGAGCACACGAGGGCAAAGCAGAGCATCGGCAAAAATCGGTTTAAGTCCTTAAAAACCATAGAAAGACATTATGCCTTAAACTGCTTTCCAATGACAAAAAATTCTTTACTGACACTTCTCGTAGATTTTGGCTTTAAGTAGTGGAATTCATTAAATCTATTTTTTTGTTCTTTTAGGTAGTTTTGGGCATCCTGAGAGTCAAAAACCTTAATCACGAAGTTACCGCCGACCTTAAGAAATTTTGGAAGAAGGCCAAACACAGACTCCACTAAATTCAGTGATCGAATTTGGTCAAGAGATTGGACTCCTGTTGTGCTGGGCGCCATGTCAGACAAGACGACATCAAACTTGTCTAAGACATCAAGTTGCGCGAGATCCGAGATGTTGAAGATGTCTTTCTGGTAAACGCGTACATTTTTTATGCCAGTAAGCTTCTTGTTAACTTCCTGGATATCAATTCCCACAACCCTACCATCATCTCCAATCACTTTACTTGTATATTGGATCCATGAACCTGGGTAATAACCAAAATCAACAACGATCATTCCTGGCTTCAGTATTTTAAATCGCTGATCAATCTCTTCCAGCTTATAAATACTACGGGCGAGATAATTCTCCCGTTTGGCCTTGTCAAAATAGTGGTCTTTAACTTTAAAGTTTCCCATGACCCTTCTTAGCAAGCTTTGGTAAGATCAGGCCATGAAAAAAACAGATCTGGCACTTGAAGTCTTTGAAAGACTGAAAAAACTATATCCCGATGCTCACTGTGAGCTCACCCATTCCAATCCTTTTGAGCTTCTTGTGGCCACTATCCTATCGGCCCAGTGTACTGATGCCCGAGTTAATATGGTAACACCAGATCTTTTTAAAAAATTTCCAGTTCCTTTAAAACTTGCCCGAGCACGCTTGGAGGAAGTTGAGGAGACTATAAAATCGATTAATTTTTTTAGAAATAAAAGCAAATCGATCATTGGTTGTGCCCAAATGTTGATGGCAAGGCATGAGGGAGAGGTGCCGCAAACAGTTGAAGAACTGAGTGAACTTCCGGGAGTGGGACGAAAAACTGCGAATGTTGTCTTAGGAAATGCCTTTAACATTAATACTGGTATTGTCGTTGACACCCATGTCAAAAGAACGAGTAGCCTTTTGGGACTGACAAAAAATACTGATCCAGAAAAAATTGAACAAGATTTAATGAGGCTTTTTCCTAATGAATATTGGACAGATCTCTCACACCTTTTAATTTTTCTTGGAAGAAGAACTTGTATTGCGAGACGTCCTCAGTGTGATCTTTGTGTCCTTAAAGATATCTGTCCGTCTGTTCAAAAAGTTTTAAAAGCTCAGGGGAAAGCTCAGAAGAAGACCAAATAAGTGGAGGCCGATATAGCTTTTCAACTTTCGTCACTTCTTTACCCTGAGAATAAAATTTTATACCGGATTTAAAGCAAAGAAGTGTCCCACCAGCGATATCCCAAATATTTTTAGGCGCTAAGCTCACAACAAAATCAGTCTTCCCTTTTGCTAGTCTTGCCAATTTATAGGCTATGCTTCCCTTAGGACTTAATTTAAATTTTGGACTTTTAAAAGAATGATAAAGGCCTTTTCCCCACTCTGAATGAGATACTTCTCCGTAATACTCTGACTTCTCCACAAAATTCTGCGGCTGCATTTCACTATTAAAAATTTCGCCTGTTGAAGGATTAAAAATCCATCCTTCACCCTCAAATTGCTCGCTCTCCAAGAGACCAAGGGAAACCGCCCACTCTGGCCGACCAGCAAGATACTCTTTTGTTCCATCTAGGGGATCAATTGCGAGAAGGGGAAACTTCCAATCGGAATAACTCTCTTCAGAATAGGTAGTGACTCCAGAATAATATTTCTCAGCCATTGACTCCAGAAGTGAAGATAGCCTTAGGTCTAGCTCTGTAACGGGGGTTCCGTCATCTTTGTGTCGGGGTGCAGCATCAGGAAATGTTTTAGCTAGCTCAGATATCGGAAATACAAAATCAACCATTATTTTAGCTAATTTTGGTCTCAATAATGGTTTTTTATCCACAAAATTCCCTCAGTTTTCCACAATTTATTTTGTTTGACATAACCTAACACCTGTCACCTGCTCTGCATTAATGACCATAATTTCAGACATATAAGCAAGGGGGCCTTAGAGCCCCCCTTACATCTGTAGCATTAACAAATGTTGATTAAATTAGTTTTCCCCAATTTCTATTAACTTGCTTCGTGCAACGCCAACATTTGCACAAATCCATCTTGGGCCATAGAAAGTGCAAAAACCCCTTCCCCAGCTTCTCCTAAGTCATCAATGACGTTAGTGATGAGCTTAACCCCAGAGTCGTCAACATAGACGAAGGGTTCATCAGGATTTTTGGATTTTTGTGAAATGAAATGTTGATAGCAGGAAGAGAAATCTTTAAACACAGTGGCCGTTAAGTGAGTCTTGTACAAAAGTCCTCCTTGATGCCGAAGAAGAGATCCATTCTCTTCTTTTTATTGATTCAATTGTAACAAAAACATCGAATGTGGTGCAAAAGAAAACTTTAAAAAGTTAGGAAAAATAAGACCTTAACATCAGCTTAACGATTCAAAAACTCAACTATATCCGGAGGAGATTGATAGAAATTATAAATCATTCTTACTCGTCCTTCAAAGTGCGAATCAAGTAAACAGACGAGAACATAAATCATATAGATAAAGTTTCTTCTGGAGCGTAGACGATTTATAGATTGAAAAATCCATTCTAACGGAAGGACGGAAAGAAAGACGACAAACCATAAGAGTCCAAAACTGCGGATAAAATCTTTATCAATTAGGATTCCTAAAACGATCGTACAACTTGCAAGAATTCCAAGCTCCATCATTCTTTTATGATCAACAATTATCGAGGATAAGAATTTAATTTTCGGCTTTATCAACATAAGAGCAAAAGTTATAAGGCCAATATAGGAAAGTGCGAAGAAGGCTTTTCTCTTCAGGAGGGCATTAAAATAACTGTTAAATTGTTTCAGGGTCATTGCATGGTCGAAAAATCTTAAATCAATATGAGTTAACATTGTAATTAAAATAAGGATCATTCCTAGGGAAGTGTACCGAACAAATTGATTTCTAAACCATTGGGTATTCTCTCGAAGAAAATAAAAATAAAGCAGCCCTAGTCCGACGGGAAATAGAAATAAATTATTATAATTAATCGTTACACCGACGTAACAAAGTAAGCCATACATTAGCCCCGACCTGTAAGTGGAACTCTTCACGCACCAAAGGATGGACCAAACCCAAAGTATAGCAAAAGTGGTTGAAACACAGGTATAAGCCTCTTTTTTCATGAAGACAGAAAAGCTCCAAGAAGAAACTAAGGCAAAGAGGGCCAAAATTGAAATTCTTCGAGATATAAAAAAGCGTAGGATTCCATAAAAAGCGAGAAGATAAAAAACAAAGCTAACGAAGTAAAAATGCATACTCCAACCAAGATTGATTAGATGGGGAAACCGACGAAAGGGGTAGAAATTCATCGTCAGGTAACTCCAAAGCTGAGCATTCATTTTTTCCTCTGGATCCACAATTAATTTGTAGGTCTCCAGGTTGCTTAAAAATGGAAAGCTTGGCATTGAAGTGAAAAACATAGCGATGGTTAGAAAAAGAACTGTCTTTTCAAAAGAATCTAAAAATTTGTACTCCGTAAATTGAGTCGATACTGAATCTTCAATAATTTTTCCTCTGGTGGGCCAGGAGTAAAAAAGTCCTACTACAACAAAAAATCCCCAGAAAAAATGGCGCACAATTTCTTGGGGCAAAAAAGACATGAGATTAAAAATCAGCATCATGACGGCATTGCCAATAATCAACCGGTATAAAACTCTATCAATGGTTGAATTTGCACGAAAATAAATTTTTAGGCGATGATCTATCTCTTTCCCGAGCAAATACCACTGGCCTGCCATGAATACCAAATAGGCGAGCATCATGAGAGATTGCACAAAGATGTTAATTTCTAAAGATTTTTGAATCCAAACCGGAAGCAGAAGAAACGAAAAGTATATAAGTGCTCGATTTGCAAAGAATTTAGATTTTTCCCAGAGAATATTTGAGTTTTTAACTAAAGTATTTTCCATAATATCCGATCAGTTTAGTGGACTATATCAATAGTCCAAACCTTAGACCTAGTCCTCATGAAAAGAGAGGTGGCCTGTTCATCCATCTCTCTTTTTTTTATTTGATGGTAGCTCACTTTCTTCCCACTTGCATCAACTAACTCCCATGATAATCTTAAGCGTGGTTTAGACTCTAAACCTTCTCGGGCTTCAGGAAGAAACCCGACCGACCCAAGCTGCCTTTCATGGAGGAAAGAATTTGGGAATCTCCTTCGGTTCGATCAATTCAGGTCTACCCAAAGATATCGTTCAACAAATTGTTGAAGCTGAAAAAATTCCTATCAAACAAATGGAAGCTCGTAAGGGTAAAATTGAGGATAAGAAGGCCCTGATGGGTCAGTTAATTTCCTTGGTTGAAAATATGCGCGGTGAAATTCTTAAGAATAAGGGCGCCAGAAGTCTGCGTGAGATGAAAGTTAATACTGATGGCGAAGCAAGTCTTGCGATCTCAGCTGACAAAAACGTTGCAGATCCGGGTAAGTACAGTATTGAGGTTCTGCAGCTTGCTGGAAAATCCTCCGCTATGAGTAATGGTGTTGAAGATAAAGAAAAAACGTACCTCGGAGTGGGATACATTAAAGCCGTTCTTCCCAATGGAGAAAGCAAGGAAATTTACGTTGATCAAGAGCATGCAAACCTTACAGGAATTGCAAAACTTATCAATGCAGACCCAGCTTTAGGAATGAAGGCAAATGTCGTCAATGATGGAAAGGACGCGGATGAACCCTATCGTCTAATCATCTCCATGCAGGAAACCGGTGATGGAAATAAAGCAGAATTCCCCTACCTCTACCTTGTAGATGGTGAGGTTGATCTTTATTTTGATGAAGAAAAACCAGCCCAAGATGCTAAAATTAAACTAGATGGATTTGAGGTCGAAGTTCCTTCAAATCGTGTGACTGATTTAATTCCGGGTGTAACGATCGATTTAAAAAAAGCCAAGCCTGGTGAAGAATTTAATGTGGAAATCACAGAAGATGTGGAGAAAATTGGTGGCAAGGTGACTTCCCTTGTCGATAATATTAATAACGTTCTGAAATTTATCAAAGAACAGAATACGCTCGATGAAAAAACTGATACCTCAAGAACCTTGGGTGGTGATTTAACATTAACCCAGATTGAAAGCCGGATTCGAAGTGCAATTTTCACTACAATCAATACGGATAGTGGCCCCCATCGGATAGGTGATTACGGGATTACATTTGAAAGAAGCGGTCTTTTAAAATTTGATCAAGAGAAATTTCAAACAGCGATATCAAAAGACTATAAGGGTGTTTCACAAACGCTGACCGGTAGCTACTCCATTGAAAAAGGAAAAGTGAACGGCTTTATTGACATGCTTGAAGACACGGCGAAGTCACTCTTAAGTAGTCCAAGCGGTGTCTTAACAACTAGAAAATCCGGCCTTCAAAGTCAGGTAAATCAAATTGATCGACAAATAGCTAACAGACAAAGACAAATTGGCCAAAAAGAAGAAGTTTTAAAAGCAAAGTTCGCCAGACTTGAAGAAACGATGTCCAAAATTAGAGGCCAAGGGGCAGGTCTTGCCGGTTTATCAGGGCCAGTTAATCCCGTCCAACAATTAGGATAGAATGGTGGAGACATAGTAGGAGGATCGCATGAGCTATGGTTTAAGTGCATATAAAAAGACATCTGTAGAAACCGCAAGTCAGGAGCAAATCCTTTTGATGCTCTATCAAGCAGCAATAAAAAACTGCAAGAAGGCAATTGAAGCGATAGAGCAAAAAAACCTCGGAAAGAAGGGTGAATACATCGGAAAACTTCAGGATATTGTGATTGAACTCTCAAATAGTCTTGATTTTGAAGTTGGTGGAGACGTTGCAAAAGAACTTGCTTCACTCTATGACTATATTCTTTTTGCCAGCACACAGGCGAACGTCAAAATAGAGAAAAGTCACCTTGAAGGCTGCTTAAGAGTCCTCAACACTCTTTATGAAGGATGGACTGAGGCGATAAAACAGCTTAAAACCCAAAACAATTCAAACAAGAGCGCATAATGTATCAAATCATATCTTTATTTGATGAATATATAATGAAAGCAATTACGACGACCGAAACAATGATTGCTTCAGATTTAACTAATAATGAGCAACTAACTCAATTCACAGATAATCGTGAAAGACTTCTTTCAATCATTGATCAAATTTCTAAGCAGATCGACTGGAACAGTGTTTCTGAGGAACAGAAGAATGATTTGAATCGAAAAATTGAATACATCAAAAACTTAGATGTAAAACTTCTTACAAAACTTCAGGAATACCAAGAAGAGGTCAGAAGAGAGATTGAGCAAACCTTTAAGCAAAAAGAGAACATCAAGGGCTATAACCTCTCTGATGTGAAATAAAGTGAAAGAGCTACTCATCATACAACAAGATGAAGCTTATTTTCTTTTTGAAACTTTTCAGTTTCTTGAAAGATTCAAGGAAACATTCAAGACTTTTAAACTAACTCTTTTAGTTGACCCAAAAGCCTTAAAGCAGCTCGAAGACGGATCTTGTTCAAGCTCATTTATGGTAACATCAAATGTTGAGCAAGTTTTATCCCAAGAATACGATGCAAGTGTAAACTTATCCTTAAATGACTTCTCATGGGATA
Source organism: Bacteriovoracaceae bacterium (assembly GCA_947461145.1). Lineage (GTDB taxonomy): Bacteria > Bdellovibrionota > Bacteriovoracia > Bacteriovoracales > Bacteriovoracaceae > Peredibacter. The sequence goes on along the minus strand of CANHJD010000030.1, from coordinate 8,675 downwards.
TTCATGGAAAGGTAAAATCTTCAAACAAAATAGGGCCATACAAACAAAATGGTATGCTTTTTGTTGAAGATGCTTGGTCTTCTTATTATTTAACTTTAAAAGCCGGTGCGCCTTTTTTAACTTTTCATTTAACAGATATTTTTAAAAATATTTTCGGTATTAAGGGAGTTTCTTCTCAAAAAACAGAGAAGGCTTATTTCAATCAAATCGCATTTACTCCAAGCAATACAAAAATCATATCAGGTAATGAACAAGCAAAACTTATTCAATTATTAACGAATCGTTTTCCGCAAATCAGAATAATTGATACTTCTGAAGTTGATATCATTTCTGATCTTTCACATAGTCTTTATGTCGGTCCTGCATCGCTGGACTCATTAAAAATCTGTGAAGCCGGTGCAACAGGAATATTTTTAGCGAGCCAGTTTCAAGGTTTCAATATACTTCCAAAGGGCGAGAGCCATCTTTTTGTAAGTGCCCGGGACCTACATTTTACTGCCGAAGAATTATTGAAATTAATTGAGGCCAAAATTGAGCAAAAAGAAGTTCCAAAAAGCACCAAATACCCAGTCTATCAATCTGACGAAGAAAACGTTTTTGGTGGATACCTGAATTGTCTAACAAAGACTTGTGACGATAATTATCCTGTCTATCAATCTCATGTTGTTTTGTGGAATTTTTTACTAAATATGTTTGATGTAAATTTGAACATTACTGAAATTTCAAAAAACCAGGCTGAAATTCTTAAACTTCAGAAAGATACCTTGTTAAAGATCATAAGACTTTATGACTATGCAATGAGCTCTATTGATACTATTCACCAAGAAGCAAAATCAGCTTCAGCAAATTCATCTCTCATTCAAGAGAATTTAAAAAATCTAAAAGAGATCGAAGAAATATCCGATAAAATTTCTCAGTCTCACGTATTTCTAAGACCAATACTTGACTATTATAGAATAAGAAAAGGTCAAAATCTTGGATCAAATCTATTAGAACAATCTCAGCATTCATTTCTCACTTACTCTGAAGAGCATCAGGCGCTAAAGGCCCTACTGGAATTATTTACTGTGACTTTGAATAAAAACGAAGTTAGTATTTAAGTATCACCATCAGGGGAAAAGCTATGTCAGGGACGACATCTCAAAGCACTGGGGAAATTGACCTCATTCTATCAGATACAATCTTAATTGCTCAGGAACATGTATCAGATATTATTCACCAAATAGATTTATTTAAGATTGATGAGACTCAAAATGAGTACTTCAAAAATACTTATCTAACAAAATTATCAACAGACATCATTAAATTTGTTGAATTAACAACACTCACTTCAAAGCTTTTAATTTCCAAGAAAAAGGCTTCAATTCCTGCAATAAAAGACTCCCATATTCATCTGCTTTTTATCCTAAAAGGTATCAATCAGGCCCAGCACAAAAATGACACTTTTGTACTTGAAGATTTGATAAAGTACGAATTAAAAGATAATTTAACTCAGTGGAAAATAGATCACATACCATCAATCAAACGTTACCTAAGCTGATTGCAATTCATATTGCCTCTGAGGTGCTATCAGACTTATTAAATAATGAGATTGATCTATCAATCTTTAAGCTTGTTGAATCAAAAGAAGCTCAATTTACTCTTTTAAAAAAGAATTCGCGACTCTGGGTTCAATTCCCGGATGGAGACTTCTGTGATTACCCTTATTACATAAAAAACATTTCTCGAATTCTTGAAAATGCAAAAAACAAAGAAAAAAGAATTATTGAATCCGATGACCTTTTCAATTCAATTATTAAATCCACAGAGACTTTGCAAAAGAAAATCTTTTCAAATGCCTCAATGTCTCCTGGTAAAAACATTAAGGACTTCTGGGATGAAGTCATAAAAAAAGTTACAAATATTTCGCATAATTCACACAGCCTAAAAGGTCTCGTGGAGAAAATTCTTGAGTTGCCTTTTCTTCAACAATTCCAATCATCCTTAATTATATTGCACCTAAAGGGACAGACTAAAGCTGAAATGATGGGCGTCATGTGGAGAAGTGAAAAAATCACGGGACTAATTGAGGTAAAAGACTTTAATAGTTTTTTTAACACAATTAAAAAATCAAAAATAAAATCTTTCGCAACAGACGATTTCTTAAAACTGAATATACCATTTAACGGCAGTTTTCTTGCCAAAGAGATTACGTCTAAAAAATATAGTCTGGTTGCTATTGTTTCAAGGCATGATTTTTTAAATTATTCAGATCAAGAAATTGAACTCTTTGAAACTTGCATAGATTTACTTCAACCCCATTTCGAGAGACTTATTGACCAAGAATTTTCGGATAAAAAAATCTCCGAACTGAGAATGTGTCTTAAAGAATTTCCACTTCCAGTTAGAGTTAAAGATACTCAAAGCGGAGCATCCTTTGTAAATGACCTCTTCAAAAATGAACTCCAAGATCAAGATATTTTTTTTAATAAAAAAATCATGGGCTCATACGGTATTGATTTATATGACAGTGATGAATTAAGGCACTATGCTTTTGATCTTTTTCACTTCCAGCGAATCTCACTTTTAGGAGAACTGCTAAATACTCTTCGACACGAATTGAGTAATCCATTATTTGGTCTTAAATTAAGTTCCCAAATTTTTTGTACACTACCAGTTAGCAATGATGATAAAGAATTAATGCGAGAAATAGAAAAAAATATTGATCGTTGTCAGTCAATAATTGAAAATTTTTCAAATCTTTATCAAACCGAAACCGATCTTCGACCAATCAAAATTAAAAAAATAATTGAAGAATCACTAGTGTTAGCAAAAAGTGAGATTAGAGAAGTTTCCAAGAAAATCAATTACTCCGAAAATTGCGATGAGATACTTTTAAATGTACCACTTATTTTTGTTGTTCAAATCATGTTCAACCTTATCATTAACGCTGCTCAGGCGATGAGAGGCAGGACTGAAAGGGCTGAACTGATTATCTCCATTGCTCAGAACGAAGGTTTTGTGAATATCACTGTTCAGGATAATGGCCCTGGTATCGCCACTGATGAAATAAATAATCTTTTTAAACCTTTTTTTACAACTAAATCGCAAGGAACAGGACTAGGACTCGTCTTATCAAGAAATCTTGCCTTGAAAATGGGCGGCAATCTTGAGTACTGTACTGAAATTAAAGAAAGAGGCGCCTGCTTCAGGCTAAAACTACCTTTACCATGAAAAATATACTTATCATTGAAGACGAAATTTTAATCCAGCAATCTCTAAAGAAGCTTCTTGAGAGAAAAGGCAATCAAGTAGCAGTTTCTGCTAGTGGAAAGATTGCCATCGACATGATTTTAAAGGGTGATTTTGACAGAATTATTTGTGATCTCATGTTGCAGGATATTTCAGGTTTCGATGTTATTGAGGAATCAAAGAAGAGGTACAGTTTAGAAGAGATAGGAAAAAAATTTGTTATTATGACAGCTTACAATTCACCCCAGGTCCTTTCTCGCGCCAATTCATACAATTGTAAACTTCTTAATAAACCATTCGACAACCTTGACGAGGCTATTCGCCTTATGACGGAGTAAGCATGAAGAAAGCTGCCTTGAACATTGTGGGAGTGACTCTTAAACCAAATTCAACACCAGAATTTTATAATATTTTACCAAATTTAACCTCTTGGCTCTTAAGAAGAAAAAAAACTGTCGTCTTTAGGATCGAAGACCAGGAGAGAGTTAAGAAGTTTTTTAAAAACAAGATCCCGGCCGACATTGAATTTTGGGACACAAAGCGCTTCCATAATAACGTTGATATAATGTTATCCTTGGGAGGTGATGGAACCCTCATTGGAGTCTGTCGAAGAATCAATTCTAAGATCCCAGTCTTAGGGATAAATCTTGGTCGACTCGGGTTTATAACTGAATTTAATAAAAACGAATATTTTGATAGGCTTGTGAGCATTCTTGATGGGAAATATGAAAGTGAGACTAAACCACTTTTTCATGTAGCTATAGAAAGAAAAGATAAAGTTCATTTTAAAGATTATTTTTTTAATGATGCTGTTTTGGCAAAAAATGACATCGCTAGAATGATTTATCTCCGTGCAGAACTAGGCGCAGAGCATATCTACAATATATCTGGTGATGGAATTATAATATCAACACCGCTTGGCTCGACGGCCTACTCTATGGCCGCCGGAGGTCCCATTGTACATCCTGAAGTTAAGGGCCTTGTACTTACTCCTATTTGTCCACATTCACTAATTCATCGTCCCTTTGTCGTACCAGATACTGCCCCTATTAGCCTAAAAATTCTTCCACCTCACCACTCAGTCACTCTTACACTAGATGGGCAAGTCGCTATCAATATTGATGATCAGGATGTGGTTCAAATAAATAGCTCAAAAGTTAAAAAGGTTCTTTTAATTAAAAACCCCGAAAGAAGTTATTTTGAAACAATCAGGGACAAGTTTGTTTTCTCAAAAAGAGACTAATACGTAAAATATACGCTTTTCAGTTGACATCCGTAAATTATCCGTAATAATAAAAAAGAAGCGAGGTAACTATGCAGGCCAACTTCTTTTTAAAAAAACTAATTATTCAGAATTTTGCCACTTTCAAAAATCAAACAATTCACTTCAGACAAGGGTTTAATGCCATTGTCGGTGAAACTGGTTCTGGGAAAAGCTTAGTTCTAGATGCGCTACAACTTATCCTTGGAAGTAGAGCAGACAAAAAAGTTGTCAGGAAAGACACCGATTATTCCCTAATCGAAGCATCATTTTATTGTGAAGATAAGAATGTACGAAACTATCTGGAAGCTGAAGGCTATCCTATTGAAGGGAATGAGCTCATAATAAAAAGACTTATTTACAAAAATGGGACAACAAAATCATACATTAATCAACTCACCACAACGATTCAATTTTTATCAAATTTTTCAAGAAAATATATCGATCTCGTGGGTCAGTTTGAAAACCAAAAACTTCTCTCGAGCAGCTATCAGCTTCAACTTCTTGATCACTATGGTAAATTAAATCAATATGTCTTTAATTTCCAAGAACAATTAAGTGTATATAAAGCACTAAATCACCAACTCAGAGATCTTGAAGAAACTAAAAACTTTCGTGAGCAACGTCTAGATTATCTTAATTATCAACTTCAAGAGATAGATAAACTTAATCCCTCCTCCCAGGACGAAGAAGACCTACTCAGGAAGAAGAACCTTTTACTGAATATAGAAAAGATTCAAAAAATTTCGCTTCAGTTTAAAGAAATCTTTGAGGGAGGCGAGGCAACACCTGGCCTCCTTTCTCAAATTAAATCTCTACTTCATTTAATTCAAAAGAATAAAGATCTTTTCGCAGATGACCTTGTAGCTACAACAGAAATTGAAGATAAAATTTTTGAACTAGCAAATCAACTAGAGAAAAAATTTCAAACAGATGTAGATCAACAGGAGTTAGAATCTGTTCTAGACAAACTCGACCTTTATCAAAGACTAAAAAAGAAATTTGGTGGAAGTGTAGATTCAATTCTGTCCACTCAAATTGAATTTATAAAAGAAAAAGAAACACTTCAAAACCTTGAGTTTAATTTAGAAGAAATTAGAAATAGAATTATTTCACTGAAAGCTAATCTCGAAAGTGAATCTCATGCAATTCATCAAAAACGTCTTTTTGCCTCAAAAAAACTTTCTGTTGAATTAACTGGGAAAATTCAGCATTTAAAAATGAAAGGTGCAGAAATAAAGTTGATTGTTGAAGAACTTGATGACTTTAATGATATGGGAAAATCAAAGGTTTCCTTCCTAGCAGAGACAAATCCAGGAGAAGGATTCTACCAAGTTAAGGATATTGCCTCAGGTGGAGAACTTTCTCGCATTCTTCTTGGCTTGCGCCAAATTCTCTCCTCTTACGATTCAATTAGTATTTTCCTGTTTGATGAAATTGATACTGGCATTGGTGGCGAAACTGCAGTCTGTATTGGTAAAGCATTAGAGGAAGTTGGCAAAAATGGACAAGTCATAGCAATCACTCATCTGCCGCAAATTGCACAATTTGCAGAAAATCTAGTGCTCGTTAAAAAAGAGGTTCAAGATTCTGATAAGATTTTTAGAACAGAGTCCTCAGTCAGAGAGATACATGGGGCAAAAGTAAAAAATGAAATCAAGGCCATGCTTCAGCTAATACAATAAAGCAAAACTTGGAAGATGATTTTCTATGAGTAGGAATGTTTTTGTTTTGAGAGCATACCCATTATTTAGATAAATTGAACTCTCTGATATTTCATAGCAATCTTGAACGTGACTGTGGCCGCCGAGAATAAAATTGTATTTTCCTTGAGTTGTCTTCTTTACTCCCTCTCTAAACCTTGTTTTAACAATATCTTCAACATACTCCTTAGAACCTCTCTTGCGAGATATTTTCGAGGCTCTTTCACCTAGATAATTTAAAAGTAAGTAAGGCATTACATCATTAGCGATAAATTTTAAAGTTGGTGAAAGCAAAAGGGATTTATATTTTTGATAACTCAAATTATCAACTTCGTGCTCATCTCCATGGGAGAAATAATAGGACTTACCCTCAATTTCCTCAATAATTGGTCCTTGAGAGAGTATCACTTCGTCATTAGGCCAGCGTCTTTTGAATAAGCGCTCAAGATGAACATCGTGATTACCTTCAAAATACATTACTTTTATACCTTTTTTTCTTAGCCCGTCTATCAAGTCAAAAATGTGCGAAAATTTTTGAATATACTCTTGATGAGGTCCACACATTAGGTCAAAAATATCACCTAACAGGATGACATATTCTGAATTAACAACCAGAGGATGAGTAAGAAATCTACAGAGAGCTTTATCAGCATCATCGAACGGAACCTTAACATGTACATCGGAAATAGCAGAAATCTTCATTTAAGCATTTATAGCATGGAGTTCGTCTTTTATCCTCTCAAAAATGAATTTTTCTAAATGCTTTTGTGTTATCTGATCGATCTGACTGAAGCGGCAGCAAACTCTCCAAACCTTGTAGGTGAGTCCATTAAACTCATCAGGTTCAATTTCTTTAACAAGAGAAATTTGAGCACTGACCCTGCTTTTATAGCTCCCAAAATTGAATTCGATATTTCTGATTGGATCATTAATTTTAAAAAATTTGGATTCCATTCTTGAAACAAGAAAAGAAATTCCCCCTGCTGAAACATCAAAGCAAAATTTATTAAAATGCTGAGTTAATTCTTTTGGGTTTGAGATCGACTTATCAAATTTTAAACTAACCTCATTTGACTCATGAACATTTAGTCTTAAATTTTTTCTTCTTTCTACCTGAGCAATGAAATTTGGTATCTCAACATAATACCTGACTGGAGCCTCGGTTTGTCTTATATTGCATCTCAGAAGCATTGCTGAATCAGGGACATAGATATCGACAAAATTTTGGCTACTCATGATTTCTTGAACCATTTTTTCATGACCAGAAATAGGTACGATACAAAAATCATTGCGAGCTTTTCTTACTGATTCTATCTTAACATTAGCGAGGTGTTTTGACTCTCCCACGAGTCGCCAGACAAATACTTCAAGGGCAGTTTCTTTTGCACTTGATAGCAAACTTAAAATAATCGACTCGTCAGTTACTTTTCTAAGTTGGTTATGATTACTCAAATCAATTCTCCAAAAAGTCCCCCCTAGGTTTTATCCTAGGGAGGGCTTGGGCTTTAGGACTATCAAACACCTCGTCAACATTAACCAATAAGTCTGAGCGCACCTTGGCCTAGCTGGTTTGCTTGAGCTAGAGTTGCGGTACCCGCAGCATTTTTGATTTGGGCAGAAGCAACTTTTGCAGTTGAATCTGCTACATCTACGTCCTCGATTCGAGAGCGTGCAGCTTCTTGGTTAACTACGGCGATTTCTAAGTTATTAATACTCGCTTGTAAGCGGGACTGAACAGAACCGAAGGTTGCTCTGAATCCACTTACTTTCGAGATGGCATCATCGATCACCGAAAGATTTTCGAGTGCCCCATCTTTGTCTCTTAAGTTTGTTCCACTAATTCCTAAGTTTTCAGCGGACGCATCACTCGCGCCGGCGTCAAACTCAATACGGTTGTGCTCATTACCTTGAGCTCCAACCTGGAATTGAAGTTGGGAACCTTGTCCTTGAAGTAACGATCTTCCATTGAAGTTCGTCGTCTTGGAGATACGATCTGCCTCTTGTACAAGTTGCTCATACTCTAGAGAAAGATAGCCTCTTTCGGCATCTCCCACAGTATCAGAACCTGCTTGGATAGAAAGCTCTCGCAAACGCGTTAAGATGTTCGAGGTTTCATTTAGTCCCCCTTCGGCGACTTGAACCATCGATATGGCATCATTTGCGTTTCTAGAAGCCATACGCAGACCACGCGTCTCAGCTTCTAGTTTCTTGGCGATTGCTAAACCGGCCGCATCGTCAGCAGATTTTGTAATCCGCTTACCTGATGAGAGCTTAGCAAACTCTGCTTCCTGATTGGCGGTCGAGGCCCTCAGGTTTTTTTGTACCTCTTGCGAGGCAATGTTGGTGTTGATTCTAAAGCCCATCAACGTACTCCTTGAAACACCGTTTTGCGGTTTAAAATTATAACCGACCAAAATAGTCGATCGCATTCCTTATCGAAACAATCGGATATTATTTGAGTACAATTTTAGTTTAGCTTG
>CANHJD010000029.1 GCA_947461145.1 Bacteriovoracaceae bacterium | reverse complement strand
GACTTGAACCAGGATCAGAGACTTAGGAAGTCCCCGTTTTATCCAGTTAAACTATGGGGTGAAAACAAGGCCCCAATTAATGGGGCCTTAAGCATTTATTTTTTAACTTGAAGATTCTTTAATCCAGCAAAGGCATTATTTTTAAACTGGGGACCTGAAGGGATTTGTGGTCTTGAATCTGGTCTTTGACCTCCACCTTTTCGAGGTCCTGTACCAGTTCCAGTAACGCCTTCAGTTTGTGAATCGGCTTTGCATGAAAGAGAGATTCTTCTGCGGTCCATATCAATTCCTAGAATTCTAACTTTCAGTTCCTGACCAACTTTTAATTCATCCATGGCATTTTCCACGAATTTGTCACTCATTTCAGAAATATGAAGAAGACCGTTCTCTTTAATCCCAATATCAACAAAAGCTCCAAACATCGTAATGTTTGTAACTTGTCCTTGGTACCACTGACCAATTTTTAAATCTTTTAAATCAGAAATTCCTTTTGTGAATTCCACTGATTTAAATGTTGTCCGAGGATCTTGAGTCGGCGCCTTGAGGCATTTTACAATATCTGTGAGAGTCATTTCTCCGATTTTATCTTTAAGGGCCTTATCTGTGGCCAATTGGTTTTGGAGAGAATCATCGATGAGAAGGTCTTTCAGATCTTTGTTCTTTGTTTTTACCCATTCCTCAAGAACTGGATAGCGCTCAGGGTGAATAAAGGTTCCGTCTAGAGCATGAGGTCCATTATAGATTCTGAGGAATCCTGCTGATTGTTCAAATACCTTTTGAGTAAAACGAGTAACTTTTAATAGGTCCTGACGAGATTTAAAGCCACCATTGGTGTCTCTGAATTTTACTACGTTCTGGGCGACACTTGGGCCAATCCCTGAAACATATGAGAGAAGTGGTGCTGAGGCGGTATTAAGATCAACTCCCACGAAGTTCACGCAAGACTCAACCACAGCTTCAAGATTATTTTTTAATTGAATCTGGTTTACGTCATGCTGATATTGACCTACACCAATTGATTTTGGATCAATTTTCACTAATTCAGCAAGAGGATCCTGAAATCTTCGAGCAATAGAAATTGCTCCTCTTACAGTCACGTCCTTGTCTGGAAATTCAGTTCTTGCAATATCTGAAGCCGAGTAAATTGAAGCTCCAGCCTCAGAAATCATAGTTGCTTTTACTTTTCCATCTTTAACTTGGGCAATATGAGTTTCTACAAAATCTAGAGTCTCTCGTCCGTAGGTACCATTTCCAATAGCGATATATTCAATTTTAAACATATCAATCATCTTAGTAAGAATCTGGGCTGCACCAACTTTGTCATTCTTTGGTTCGAAAGGATAGACAACATGGTCACCAAGAAACTTTCCAGTATTATCCACGATTACAACCTTACACCCTGTTCTCACCCCTGGGTCAATCCCAAGCACAGCTTTTGAGCCGAGATAAGGCTGAAGGAGGAGGTTCTTAAGGTTGATGCCGAATACTGAGATCGCTGCTGTATCGGCTATCTTTTTTAGCTCATTTTTTACTTCTAGATCTAGGGAAGGCTGAATGTAGTTTGTGAAAGATTTTTCAGCACATTTTTTCAACAACTCATAGTTGGCGAGCTTATCTTTTTTAGGGAAAAACTGCTCTTCAATCTGAGCAATTCCCACTTCTGGGACAATTTCAGAATCAACTTTTAGAATTTTCAAATTCATTCCGCGTCTCATGGCCATATAGCGGTGAGAAGCCTTAGGGTCTTTAATTTTTGAAAGTGGCTCAGAGAATTCAAAAAAGTCTTTGAATTTTGAAGCATCCTCAATTTTATCCCCGTCTTTTCGAAGAGACGCCTTCATGACTCCAGTTTCCCAAAATGTTTGGCGGATCTTTTCTTTAAGTTCTAATTGATGTGAGAAGGATTCCATTAGGATATCGCAGGCCCCATTAATGGCATCTTGAACATCCTTAACTTTGCCTTCCATTGGTTTAACGAATTTCTCGTTAATTTCAGCAACAAGAGTGCGGATATCTTTATCACCATTAAGAATCATTTCGGAAAGAGGCTCAAGACCGTTTTCTTTCGCAATCATCGCCTTAGTTTTTTTCTTAGATTTATATGGAGCATAGATATCTTCAAGTTGGTTTAGATTAGTAGCTACCTTAATCTGGCGCTCAAGCTCTGGTGTAAGAGCTTCCATCTTTTTGATGGCATCAAGAATGAATGCCCGTCTTTTTTCAGTTTCGACGTATTCGTTATATGACTCTTGGATATCTCTGATTTGAACCTCGTCTAGGTTCCCAGTGACTTCTTTACGGTAACGAGCAATGAAAGGAATGGTACATTCTTCTTCGAAGAGAAGTTTACAAGTTGCCATAACTTTCTGAGGGGGAAGTCCAAGTTTAGTGGTACAAAAAATCATTGCTTGTGGGTCTAAGATCTGAGCGGCCATGCGGATAAATCCTCCAGAAAAATTCTATAATCAGAGAGAAATAGGGTAGCGAGCAAGAGTAGAAATTGGCAAGATTTTGTGAGAAAATAAGACCGAAATAAACAATAAGGATTGAAAATTGACGACTCTGGCCATTATTGGAGCAGGAATTGCAGGAAGAAGTCTGATTTATGCTCTTGCCAAAGAGAAAAAATCTTACTCTCAAATAGTTATTTTTGACTCTGATACCTTTGCTCGGACTTGCTCCCAGCGTTCAACTGCGATCGTTTCCCTACGAGGAGTTTCTTCTGGTCACTCCGATTTAGGTGATCTTATTGTAAATGGTTTGTCGACTTTTTCTTCCCATGTTGCGAATGATCTGCCCCAGGGCATTTTTCCAATTACTCAGTATTCTGGTGCCACTGAAAAATTGGATCAATTTAAAAAACGTTTTAGTGATGGTGATGTTACGAAAACTGTTGCGACCTATTTACTAAAAAAGGATATTTATTTTTCAAATGAGCCGGCGTTCTTAATTGATCCTGAATTGTACTTGAAATGGCTTATAGATGAGTCCAGAAATTTACCAATCGTCTGGAAGGATGATTTCGTTTTATCCTGTAATTCAAAAGATGATGGTTTCACCCTTAGAACACAATCTGGACAGGACTTTGAATTTGATCAAGTCGTCTTCACAGGGGGGGCCTATAATCGCTTCTGGGGAGAACAAAAAGTAGGGCGCGGGATTCAGGGCTCTTATTTTGAATTTAATTCAATTGATCTTGAAAGTGATTCATTTTCTCTGACTCTCGATGGTGATAATGTTATTTATCACTCTCATTCGAAAAAATTGCTTATTGGATCTACAACTTTTGATTTTTCTCATGAGCTTGCAAGTCATAAGGAGCTCTCGCAAATTTATAAACGCTTAAGTGATAAAATATCTTTTCCCTTTCCTGCTCTTGAATCTGGAAGGGTCATTACAGGGCTCAGAGAGAAGGCTTCTAAAAGGCGACCTTATCTTTTTCAGGATGGCAAAAAATTTTGGATGGGTGGTCTTTACAAAAATGGTTACAGCCTAAGTCTACATCTGGCCTATGAGCTTGTTAAAAAACTCTAATTCATGACTCCAAAGAACACAGATCTTTTTTCATCAGGTGCTTTAAAGTTTTGAAAAAAATCACTCAAGCACTCGTTCTTTTCATAAAATGCCCTCAAACTCTTTAGCTCCTCTTTAGTCGTTGGGAGTCGAATTTCGTTTGTGTAGTGAGGAAGATTGCTATCAGAATTTTCTGTCTTTAATGTCTCAGTTGCCTTAAGGATCATCTTCTCCAATATCATGATAGAGTCTTCAGTAATCTGATCTAAACGAGAACAATAATTGGCGGGTATATGGATAAATCCATACTGTAACTCAGGGTAGTAGTGACTCATTTGATAACCAGTATTATTGCAGACAAATGAGCCTGCAAAGTTTGATATATCAACTTTTTTTCTTTCTTGCTCTGAAAGTGCACAATACATTTGTGGAAGAGGATATCTAAGTCCTATTAAATCAGGAGCGCCAGATTTTATTGGTGATTCTTTTCTTTCATTCCCTTCATTGTCCGGCCCAAAACTTTCATCTTTATTTCGCATGATAGTTTCCAGTTTAACTTCACAAGTTGATTCTCCAAATGAAATCACAAGTGCCGGAACTTCTTTTTGAAATTTTATACAATGCTCAAGTTGCGAGAATGCCTTGTCGTAAACGGTATTAAGGGGACATGTTCTGACCTCAATTTCTGACCCCTCAGAGTTGAGACGTCCCTCAAGAATTTTAGCAATTCGCTCGGAATTGTTGAATTTCGCCCCACCAAAAGCATCAAAGTAGCTGATCACAATGAGTGGTTTTGCCTGGGCAAGAGAGAGGACGATGCCACCAAATATTAATAAGTTCATAGGCACTTTCTTCGCATTTTTGTCAGGCTTTTCCAAGAGGCAAGGAACATTTTTCCTGACGACGTGATTCCCAAAAATTATTCAAAGCTCCCCCTCAAATGAACCGAAAAGTCCATCATCCAACCCATCAAGGAATGATGTTATGAAAAAATGGATTTTGGCCTGTTCATTTTTATTTGCGACTACTGCTCAATGTTGTGTTCATTCAGGTCACAAAGAAATGATGGTAGATTCAAATCAAATACAAGTACCTAAAATTATTTCTACTTCTGATTCTCAATATCTTGAACCATCTACAGTTCTTGCTTCACGGCTAGTTGTAAAAGCTATGGATATCAAGGGATTCGATGCAGAGAGCTTAAAAAAACTCAAAAGTGCCTTTGTTGTTCTTGAGAAAGTTGTGAATTCTGCTGAATTTAAGAACCGTGTGATTAACTTCAAAAATAACCAGAATCAACGCTCATTTGCTTCAAATAATGGATATTCTAACGAGCAGATTTTTGCCACTTTTATGGATGGAAGAGAAACACTTCAGCCTAATACTCCAGGTGAAATGAATTATTTTGTTCAGCTTTACTATAAGCGCTATTCAAAAGTTATAGGATGGACCAATGGTGACATCAATACCATAAATGTTAATTGGAAGTTCTTTAGAAATTTCAAACCGAGTGAAGTTGCTGGCAACCTTGCGCATGAGTGGACTCATAAGCTTGGTTTCGGTCACACTTCAGCCGCTGAGCATGATTCGGCTCCGTATGCTATTGGTTATATTGTAAGAGAAATGGGCGAAAGATATTTAAAAGGTGAGGAGCTTCACTAAGAAGCTCCCTCAGCTTAATTAACGACGAGATTCTTCGACTAGTTTATTCACTACATTAATAAGTGGTTGCGGGCGAGGATATTTAAACTCGCAAGGAACTTTCTTAGGTTCTCCCTCTCCACGCTTAATTGGAAACACTGGGCATTTTTCATCAAATCCAAATTCTCTTGTGACTTGGTAAATAAATGAGTGGGCACTTTTCGCGGCCGGCGCAAACTCTTTCGGAGGTAGTGTTGATTTCGCAAAATTCCACTCAGGAAGTCCAGGGAGTGGAGCGAAGTATTTTTTATAATCCTTCGGAACAACCCAAAAGAAATCTGGCTGATGTGTTTGGTTCCCAAAAACGCGAGAACTTCCATCTTTATCTACTCGCCACTGGCCACCTATGATTTTGTAGGCACCATCAAGTTCAAGGTCATAGTTAAATTTAAACTCAGAGATTTTATCATCTGCTGGGGAGTTTGTTTCTTGCAAAATTGGATCTTCCCAGTCGACATATTTAAGCGTCATAGAAACACCAACAATAAAGCGAGTTTCTGGATTACGAGCGCTCTTAAATGGATCTTTTGCATAATTGGCGACTGCAATTGTGGAAGTCTCCAGACCACCATCTTTTCCTGTGTCCGGATTAAAATACGAGTACTCGTAGCCTGAAACGGGCTGGTTTGCGATTGAAGCCTTCGCAGATTTGTCTACGACAAAACTTCTACCTTCGATACCTAGAATGTTTACGACACTGGCGTGATAAACGGCCGGATGAACGTCTGCACATCTTGGAAGGGGAGATTTATCATCTTTGTCTAACTTAGTATCAATATAGCGACCGAAATCGTCCTTCTTAGGTCTTTTTCTATTACATCGGAGTCCTTCAACGATGACAGAGTCTTGAACTGTAGAGTTGGCCCACATGAGGGATATGAGTGCTTTAAGATCAGTTGGGTAGAAAGGCATTTTCTTATTATTTGGAAGAGTCACCCAAACAGTTTTTTCCGGACGATCGTAGTGACCAGCGGCTACGGCCCAGCCGTGGCAGATCCCTTCCCAGAGTGCGAGAAGGCTTGAAGCTTCAGGAATTCTATATCCAGAAGGCAAATCAATTGAACTCAAAAAACCCCATTTCTTTTTCTCACCCCAGGTTGCAGCATAATTCCAAATTTTATTGGTCAAATCAAAGCTTGTATCTCCAAGGAGTATGTCGTACTTCTCTGAAGGTGCAAGTTCTGCAAGTTCTTTTTCAGAAAGTTCATAGATTTTTGGATGAAGCTTTCTTTGACGTCTTTTGTATTTGCTATAATTGTAGGTCCATGAAGTAACCTCAAGACCACTAAGAGCTCCATGAAAGATACTAAAATTTTTATTTTGGTAATCATTTGCAACCTGACCTTGTAGAAGTGGCCAGAATGATCCGCCCCATGGCTGAACTTTAGTATTTGCGCGAGTGAGACCTCGCTTATTCATTTCTCTTATGTCCCAGAGGAAATTCTGATTTTCAGTCAAGCGTGATACACGAGTCTGAATGTCATTCGTTGCCATAGGTTTGAAAGGATAAATATTTTTAAAAGCTTCCTCTAATGCACAGTCCTCTTCATTTGGATCACAGGGACTTTCATCAATTTGAGCAAATACTTGGGTGCTCAAAACGGCAAGTGTGATGAGGGCAAGATAAATCTTCAAGAGTGCCTCCCGATGGGGTTTGTTTGAGGGGGAAGATATAATTTCTCTTCCCAAATTGACAGATCTTTGGAAAATCTTACATAGGATTAGAGACTAAAATTTGAAGGCAAATTCCCCGCCAAAAGCGTGTGTGTTTGCCGTGTATTTTAGAAGTGTTTGGCTGAATAGGCCTACGTTTGTAAGATATTTAATTTTAGTAGGGTAGTAAGAGACCCCCAGACGGGCACGGTCTGGAAGATTGTTATTAAAGTTCGTAGTATTCGCCTGATAACCCCGTTGGTCCCAGTCAAATGTCAAAGCCGAATTGAATCCCCAATGATCATTGTGGCGGTAACCAACATACGGACCACCGCTAAAAATAGTCGTCTGTCTTGCAAGGGACAAATACCCATTTTGTGGCGGGACAATATTTTGCTTATAAAACATTCTATAATACTGCCACATGAGTCCAGCAGTCCATTTTACACTCGGCAAGTTAAGGGCAAAGCTCTGTCCAAGAACTGCCCCATATCTCATATCGTTGGTTCTTGAGAAAACGGAGGTCGGTGCTTCATAGGAAACAGTGGTTAGGAGACTTCCAAAGGATGATTTTACAGAAGGAAGCGTGAGATAGAGTCGGGCATTAAAGAACTCATCTCTGACTTTTGTATCACTTTTAATACCTGTTTGTTGATTGGTAACAGTATCGCCGTAGGCATTAACGGCCGCAAGGCTCGCTCCAAATGACCAATCAGTATTAAGTTGATAGCGCAAATTTGCGGCATGAAAACTTTGATAGGGTGAGCGACTTTCTTGAAAGACATTATAGGTTTCACCACCCTGTCCCGCGAGGGTAGGTCCGAGAATTTGATGATAATAGGAGAGGCTGGTTTTCTCCATTATCATTCGACCTAAGGAGCTTGAAGGTAAAGTTGTTTGAATAACCTGTGCCTGGGCCAATTGAATCATCAGACTAAGACCGATTGCCCCTAATATAAGAATTAGTAAACTTGAAGAGATGTTATTTTTCTTCAATTTCATAAATTTGTTTCCGCAGTTTTTTGAGATGTTGCGAGAGTTAATCCATCAAGCTTCTCACGATCCACAAGAAATTCATTTAGGTTTTCAATCACCATCATCCGTTGTGTTGACTCCACGTCTTTTCCGAGTCTGTTCATAATTTCCTCCCTGATTCCGACGTACTCAAGAGTGAGGTTATGAACAAGAGTTTCATACTGAAGTGAGATTTTTGAACGACTCAATTGATCTGCTGGAGAAAGTAGCTGGCCCGTTGTGTCTCTTTTCATGAGAATGGCCAATTCTTCTCTCTTCGCCGAAAAGAGTGATTGAAGAATCCAAACCGTATTTCTCACGGACCAGTTATACATGTTCAGCCCATTATTTGAGGCTTCTTCCGCTTTAGAATTTTGCAAGTAGAGAATTTCCCACTGTCTTTTCATATACGCGCGAAACTCTTTGGTATTTAGTACATCTTTCTGCTTAAAGAGGTCTGAGTTTTCCTTTAAGTTCTTCATAACCGAGCCAAGTTCCTTGCGATTTTTTGCATAGAAATTGGCAAGTTTTTCAATCCGGTCATAGCCTTCAGGCTTTTTAAAGTTTTTGTATCTCCAAGAAAGAATATTCGTCATTTCCTGCATAAAAACAAATGAGCGCCCAACGTAATAGTCGTTGCGTTTTTGCTCATTGTCCTGGTCAAGCATCACGTACACTTGATCCAAAATAAAGCGTCCCATACGATCCCAAAGATAAAGCTCAAGTTGCTGAGTGCGATTAACTTCATTGGTAAGATATTGCTTCATCTTCGCTGAAAGATTTGGATTCTCTTCTCTTAAGCGAAAAATCATATTATTGTAGCGCTCTAGCTCTTCCCATGTGCTTTCAACTTGCATTGGAAAATTATATTGAGTCTCAAGTTGTTCTAATCTTCCAAGTCTTGAGGCATATTCAATATTCTCTTCAAAGGCTATCTGCATTTGCTTATAATTGCTCATCCTCTCATTCCATGTTTGGCGATCAACTTTTGGAATGTCGGTCGTTAAAAGCATATTGAGAAATGTCGGTTTGTATTTTTCACTGGAGCCTTCACCAAGAGAAACATTGATTTCCTGGACAGGACCTAGGGTTATGTTTGACTGATAGATTACATTGGCGAGCAAGTTTGGATTTGCAGGAGCTGCATTCTGAGTTGTCACAACATCCACTATCTTATTTCCCTCAGTTTTTTTCTCGGGAGCAGTTAAAACAACGTTCGCGCCATTTAGGACATAATTGTCAGATGCATTTGAAATGAAGTTTGTTACCTCTGTTTTCATATCCAAATATGCTGTACGAACACGACCTACGGCCTGCATGGCATGTGGATTCATCGGCATTGTAATAAAATAATATGTAAAGGGTCCATAGACGGCCAAGGCCACTGAATAGCCAAGGTTATTTTTAACAGTTCTGAAAAACCAAAACACTTTACCCATTGTGTAACGATAGAACAGACCTTTAGCATTGTTTGATGGACGTGCTTTCAGACGTACTATGAAATTTGCAAGGTTCTTTTTAAGGGCATTTAATTTAAAGATAAATTTGCTTAGATTATGAGCACGAACTTTCGTCGCCATAATTTTGTACATTTGGCCGCGATAGCTTTCAAAGACAAGTTGACGCTCTTCCCATGTAAGAACAGGATCCATTTCCGCTTTTAAAATTTTTGAATAGATATTTTTAAAAGCCAGATCATTGATTCCATCTTTAATTGGAAGTCTTACAATATTCGAATTAAAAATATTTCTTAAAAAGTTTTCTACTCCGTGAACTTGCTCCGTAGACCACGCCTTACCTTCGCTCGCTTTTTTATATTCGAGAGAAAGATAATTATAAAGATGATTTAAAATGGGACATGTCGTCTCAATCTCGAGTGTGTCAACATACAGGGGTTCTAGAGTTTTAGTGCTTGAAGTGAAGGTAAATAGACCATTTTGATCAAAGTGATCAAATCTTTCCATTTCCTCTTGCCCATTTTTAAGGTGACGACGAATAACGTATCCAGACCCTCCAAAGAGAATGCCAAATTCTAAAGAAGCCTCTAGGCTACCTTCTACATATTGAAATCCACTTCTTCCCTCAACATAGCTTGACGTTTTTACTGTCCCTTCAATCGAATAAAGCTTTCGGCCACCATCCTGGAGCAAAGTTTCTAGGAAAGGAAACAGTTTTGGAATATCAGATGTCAAAAGCTCTAGTCTCATTGCAAGTAATCCTATTGCTGCTGCTGTTGAGTTTGGTTATAGCTATTTCCTAAAGAAATAGTACTTAGTATTGGTCTCAGTGTTATGGAGCGAGTGATATCTAGTTTTCTTGCGAAACTAACACCATAAAACTGATGATTACCAATAATAGTCAGGGCTTCAAAATCTGGTTGAGCTTTTTTTACAGCTTTCATGATCTTAGGACCAAAAGTTTTTAATTGGTTTTCGTTCGCACTAGGAAGTGCAGAACGAATTTCATCCCAAGATATTTCAAGGCCTAATTCCTTTGCAAAGAGGATATTTTTTGCGTTTTCTAGAGCTGGAGTTACCTCTTGCAACGCTTTGACCTTTACCTGATTTGAATTAGGCATCATATAGCCAAACAAAGAGCCAAATTTATTTAAAACTGCATCGTAGTCTTCACGGCTACTATTAATTCCTCTTCGAATTTCAGTCATCAGTGGGCTGAAAAAATGTGGCACAATTCTGTCTGCAAGACCATAAAGTGGTTGGCGCTCTACTGAGATATCGACAGAAAGACCTTCAAGCGATGCTGCAGAAACCCCTAGGAAGTTTCCATAAAAATTTAGAAAATATGCTTGTGCAATAGCACCATCTGAAAGTGCTTTTGCTTCTGACTTTGTTGTTTGCTCAATTTGATGATAGTGAATCACCTCATGACCAGCAGTATAGATTTGAGTTAAAGGATCAAGCTCTTTTCTTACCCAAATAAAGATGTCGGAGTCGGAGAAAAGACCATGAGATTTTCTTTTCTTCGCAAAACACTCACCTGCATGATCCTGAGCTGAAAGATGGTTCTCACGAATTTTTTGAGTTGTAAGGATTGAAATCTTATTTGGAGTCAATTCATTCGTGAAGATATCCTCTATAGAAAGGCCTTGCTTCTTTGCAAACATTTCTAGGTTGAACTTTGCATAAGGCATGGCCGGCATAAGATCAATAAGATCCTTTACCCCAACGCGTTTTGAATTCATAATCTCATTCATGCGGGCGATGAACGGATATTTTGTAAAATGAGCTATGCGTTTTTTCGATAAAAAAGCCTGTCTTTTATTAATATCAATTTTTGTCGCTTCTGTTTCGATTTTTATCCAATTTGCACGTGCTTCTTTCATTGGAGCAGAAATATAGTCTGATTCCGTGAGAAGTTCGCCTGTGGCAAATTCTCTTTCCGAGGCAGTTAAAAAGCCACCCTTTCTGGCGATATCAAATTCCTTAAGCCCGAATGTTTCAAACTTCAACTCCGGATGGTTGACCTCTAGTGAGAAAATTTTTGCGAACTCAATTGCCTTCTCCGAATTCTGAAGGCGCTCACGAACCATTGTCATGAATGATTCTATAAGCTTCATCATGTTTATGGCTGACTTCCCAGAAATGACCTCTCTTGGGAAAGAAGCTTCAATACTTGAATTCAAGATGAAAGTCAGATTTTGCAAATCATTGTTTGTATTTCTTTTTACTTTTCCATTTAGTCCGAGTGCCGTTTTTATATCCCTTAAAATTTTCCGGTCATGCTTGCGATTTTCTTCTGTATAGTTTTGATAAACAATATCTTGGTCAAGGATCAATAGCTCATCCATGCGCTCTCGAAGCCCTCGTGGGAGCTTCTTTTTGCTTTCAAGGCGCTGAAGAGTCGTTACAAGATTGATTTGGTTGTTGTTAATAAGGTCAAAATAATTAGCTATTGCAGTCGAGGCTTGCTTTGTTTCTAAAAGATCAATTAATTTATAAACTGACTCGATGGCCCTTGGATTCATAAAACTAAGCACTTCACGGCATTGAGTTTTAAGTGAAAGTGCGAGACCAAGCATTATGTAACTGTCTGCAGAGCCGTTTTTAAGATGATTATTCATTTCTACTGCGAGACGTGAAACTTGAATAAGTTGAGCCGCTACAAACATTGGAAGATGGGTTTGAAGGGGAACTGGAGCCTTTGTTTTAATAAATTCAGTTGCCGTAACAGACTCGCTGCTGCCAATGTCATCCACCACAACAAATGGAGCATAACCTCCACCCTTTGATGTATTTACAATTGAGCTCATTGGGCCCTTCTCTTCAGGTGCGTATCTCACGAGAGCATTATGAGTCATCTTTGGAAGAGTTTTATTCCCGCCGCCATAGAATACCCAAAGACGGATATCGGCCGCGAGGTTAGCGAAACGTGTTCCTTCTTTATCTTTCATCGCAACTGGGATACGAGCGATGTTTACAAGTTTTTGATAAGCATAGTGAGATGGATTCTTTCTGATCATCTCAAGCACTTCGGCCCTAGTTTCTGCCGAAAGAGTTTTCATGATGTAGATTCCAGAACCTCCAGAAAGGTTAGGGGCCTTCACCACCCATTCTTCAGGATTTGCTTCAATGATTTTCACAGACTCTTTTTTTGGAGGTAGAGTCTCTGGAGGTGTAATCTTTGGTCCATTATTCGAGAGACCTAGTTCCTTAATTTTTCCAGCGAAGAATTTCGGCGCGTAGGTCGTTAATGCCGCAAGAATAATTTTATTATCCAGAATGCGATTTAGGCCACCCATATAGATTCTGCGATTCAAGATTGCATCTAATAAACCTGGAACTGCATAATCAGATTGAAGTGGTATTGGGTTGCCATTTACGTCTAGTACAAATGGAGCCTCGCCATCTTTGCCAAGTTTTAAAGAATCTTTTAGATAAATTGGCTCATTGGTATCGGGATCACGAAGGATAATATTTTTTTCCATATCAAATAGAGCAGAGTCTGCATTGATACGAGAGTAAATTGCAGTGACAATAGGATTTGAACCATTAATTGTTCTTAGACGGATATATCCCTTATCATCTGCAAAAAGTTGGACAGGATCAGCATAAACAAGACCAGAGTAAGCCGCAAGGTTGTGAATTTCTGGGGCTGCCCCATTCATTCCGCCTGGAGGTAAAATAACTTGAATTCCCTCTTTTATCCCCGTCCAGTCTTCACCTAAGCTTTTGTAGGTCTCGGCCAACACTTGGAAGTGATCGTTTGGCATTAAGCGGCCTAAAGAGTCAAGCACCTCAGGGTTCTGCTCGTAGTGACCTTCAAGTACATTCATATTATTTGAGGCACCTGACGGCGCACCTGCATTTAATTCAAGAATTTTGAAAGGTAGCGCAGGGAGCTTATCAGTTTTTTTCGATCTAAGAATCTCATCAAAGTTTTTTGATTGTTCAAAATAATCTTCAATAAGAACAAGATCTAGTCCGACATTATCGAAGAATGGGTATTTCTTCATGTTCGGATGGTGAAGTTGTGGAAAGTAGTTCGGCGATTCTTTAATTGCATCAATAAAAATATTTCTTATTTCATCAGGGAGAGATTTTACAAAAGCCGAGTCTTTAATTGATTTAGATCCATAAATATCTTGAATGACACAACGTAAGGATACAATTAATGATTGAGCAGCTTTTTCAATTGTATTAAACATTGATTTCTGGAGAGGTACAATCGTCGTAGTGCATGGAACGGTAAAAATTTTGTAATTTCCATTTGCATCTGATTTTTGAAATGTAAGATCCCGTTTACGAATAAATTTCGTAAGGTTTTTTGATTCCTTAAGATGCTCTGATACAGAACGATTGAGAAGGTTTCTGACGAGGGCCTTTGAGTGTTTATAAGGCGCACGCTTTCTCTTTGAAGAAAAGATGTAGTTGGCCACATCAACTTTTACTGTTCCAATGAAGCCTTGATTTGGGTTGTAAGGTTGAATTTTTCTACGACCTTTCACTTTAATCACACTGACCTCTCTAAAATTATGCAAATATGTCGTTAATTTTCTTTTGATGCATCTTATCTAAACGAGCAATGCTGCGCATTATATTCAGGGTATACGTGTAAATTCTATAGTGCGAACATGCTTTTTGCCCAATTGGACCTCCCGAATTCTTTGCAATTCTTGTGACAATATCTATTCTATTAATTTCAAATAGTTGAAACTTTTTTCTGTCGATTCTTGTGTATATCTGCCTAGGTTTTGGGCAAACTGGGACATAATCCTTAATTTGTAGGGGTTTATGACTTAAGCCAATAAAATAAAATTAGTTTTAAAAAATGAGGGAAATTTAAATGTCGATGGGATTGAAGTTTGGTAAAAATTATTGGTAGCGACGGGCAGAGTTGAACTGCCGACCCCAGCGTTATGAATGCTGTGCTCTCACCAACTGAGCTACGTCGCCACATAAGAAAAAGTAGAGCCATACTAATGAACAGACCTCAACACGTCAATAACAAAATCTCTGGATTATCCAGTAATTAGCTATGAAAAAACTGAATGGATTCTCTTTCAAAGGTCTGTTTTTTAAACATGCGACTAGGTTCCTAGAGAATGTTTCACGCCCAAATGAACTTAGAGGCTCCCATGCGATAGCAGTTTCTGGTGGCATTGATTCCATGATGCTGCTTTGGTTTGCCCATGAGCTTTTTCTTGAGGGTAAGATTGGTCCTGTTAGGGCCTTGTTTGTTCATCATCAGACTCGCCCTGGGCAGGATGATGAGGCCAAGCTGGTTTTTGATTTTTGCCAAAAGAGACAAATTCCATTTGTTAAACTTGATGCCAAAGGGCTCAAATCCGTCGGTGGCAATTTTGAGCTTGAAGCTAGAAAGCAAAGGCGTTCTCTATTATTGGGCGAGCTAAAGGCAGGGGAGCTTTTGTGGTTGGGCCACCATCTTGACGATTCTTATGAGTGGAGCCTGATGCAAAAATACCGCTCAGGGAGCCCCAAGTCTTCTCTCGGGATTCCTGTGAGAAATGGCCCCATCATTCGACCCTTTCTTTGTGTAAGTAAAAAACAATTAATTCATCTCAATAATTTTGAAAAAGTTCCTTTTTTAGAGGATCCCACAAATACAGAGACTCGGTTTGATCGAAATTTTTTAAGACATGAGATACTTCCTCTTGTTTCAAAACGCTACCCGCAGTACCTAAAGCACTATGTGAACCACTCTAACTATCTTGCGACCATTTTGAATCTCACAATTAGTGGCAGAATTAATCACAATTTGATTCATGTTTATGATGATGGTGCCATCATTCAGGGAGTGCAGTTCTCTCCCTATCAGGTACAGGATTTGCTTCATTCATTTTCAGATGGACATCGAGGTAAAACGTCTTCGCAAATTTTAAAAATGATTAAGGCCATTGAAAATGGGAAGAAAGGCCCTTTTCATTTTAGCGGGGGAACTGAGATCTATTTTTCCTATAAGCTCCTGATGATTTACCAACAACGAATGAAAAATTACGACTCAAGCATTGCAGAGGTGTTAAAGAAAATAAGTATTAATGAGTTAGAACTTCTTCCAACTCTGAACCATAAAGAGTTATCCAGAATGTGGGAAAACTTACTTAAATCTTCCGATGCAATGCTGAATATGCCAGGTTTATTGGTTATTATAGAAAATCAGTCCATAAATAAAACACTTAACACTTCGGTTTATGATTCACTGTTTCCAGAGGTCTCCAGGGTTTGCAGTGAGAGAGAATTGCGATTTGTTCCTACTCTTAAGTGCCTTGAGACATGGAAGCGTAAAGAAGAAAAACTGCCCGAAACACTCAAGATACTGCCTCTTTGGACATTGTCTAATCTCTTTTCTTCCCAAGAATAATTCCCTCCCGTATAATTCTACCTGTAGTTTAGTGACTCTCATTCTTTTAAAAATACAGGGCTCAAAAGGTACTTTATGCGCAAACAACAAAAAACTCTCATGCTATGGATTGTGGTTATTTTAATCATGGCCTTTGCGATGAAAGTGCTTGAACAAAAAAATGTTCAATCTAAGCAATTAAATTTTTCAAACTTCATCGCTGCAGTTGAAGCTGGAAATGTGAAAGAAGTTACTTTCCAAGGTGAAAACGCTATTCAGGGTAAGTTTAAAGAAGGTTATGAAAGTGGTTCATACTTTGAACTGACTGGTAATACAGGGGACGAGACTTTTAGAATTTTAAAGCAGGCCGGAATTATTCCAAACTATAAGAGAGAAGAGAAGCAAGGCTTCCTTGCAACTTTACTTATTAACTGGTTGCCAATGATTCTCTTGTTTTTATTTTTCTTTTTCTTTTTACGTCAATTACAGTCTGGCGGTGGCAAGGCGATGAGTTTCGGTAAGGCCCGTGCAAAAATGCTGACCGAAAATGATAAGCGCATGACATTTGTTGACGTTGCAGGTGTAGAAGAAGCTAAAGAAGAGCTGGTTGAGATTGTTGATTTTTTAAAAGATCCTAAAAAGTATACGACTTTAGGTGGTAAAATTCCTAAAGGCTGTCTTCTTGTTGGTCCTCCAGGAACGGGTAAGACTTTGCTTGCTCGTGCTGTGGCCGGTGAAGCAGGAGTGCCTTTCTTTTCTATTTCAGGTTCTGATTTTGTTGAAATGTTTGTGGGTGTAGGTGCAAGCCGTGTGCGTGATCTTTTTGAACAAGGTAAAAAGCACGCTCCTTGTATCATCTTCATTGATGAAATCGATGCCGTTGGACGTCACCGTGGCGCTGGTATGGGTGGTGGACATGATGAGCGCGAGCAAACTCTTAACCAACTTCTCGTGGAGATGGATGGGTTTGAAGGCAACGATGGAGTGATCATCATGGCGGCAACAAACCGTATAGATGTTCTCGACCCGGCCCTTCTTCGTCCAGGTCGATTTGATCGTCGCGTGACTGTTGGACGTCCAGATGTGCGTGGACGTCATCAGATTCTTAAAGTTCATACTCGTAAGACTCCACTTACTGCAGATATTGATCTCGAAGTCATCGCTAAAGGAACTCCAGGATTTACTGGGGCAGATCTTGCAAACCTGGTTAATGAAGCTGCCCTTTTGGCCGCGCGTGATGGAAAGAAAGCTCTGGGCATGATTGATTTTGAAAATGCAAAGGATAAAGTTCTTATGGGTGTTGCCCGTAAATCTATGATGATCTCTGAAAAAGAGAAAAAGCTCACGGCCTATCATGAGGCTGGACACGCTTTAGTTGGGATGAATTTACCTCATACCGATCCTATTCATAAAGTTTCAATTATTCCTCGTGGGCAAGCATTGGGTGTGACTCAAACTCTTCCAAACGAAGACATGTTGAATCTATCAAAAGAGAAAGGGGAGAATTTCATTTCTTTCTTAATGGGTGGACGTGTTGCTGAGGAGATTATTTACGGTGAAATGACCAATGGTGCTTCAAATGATATTGAGCGCGCGACTGATCTTGCCCGTAGTATGGTTTGTAATTGGGGAATGAGTGATAAGTTGGGCCCTATCAATTATGCAAAACAAAATGGTGGCATGGTTTATGGCGGAGAAAGTGTTTCTTTCTCTGATGAGACAAGCCGCAAGATTGACATGGAAATTGCCAGCTTTGTTCAAGCAAACTATGAAGTGGCGAAAAAAATCCTTAATTCTAATATCGATGCTCTTCACCGACTTGCTTTGGCCCTTGTTGCATGGGAGACACTCGATGCTGAGCAGATTAGAGAAATTGTTGCAGGAAAAGATATCGGTCAACCTGTGATGTCTAAAAAACCAACTGAGACTGTTAGCCCTGGTGCTGCAGTTTCTGGAACAAATCCTGCCTTCACAACTGGGAAACCTTCTCCGGCTTAAATGAATTTAAAAATTATGGGGGTGATTAATATCACCCCCAATTCTTTTTCAGACGGCGGAGAGTTTCTTTCAACTGAATCCGCTTCTTCACGATTAAATTTTTTAAATAACTTTGAGGCAATTGATATCGGTGCTGAATCTACAGCACCCATGAATGCCTCGATCGATTGGAAAGAGGAGTGGGAAAGATGGCAGTTGGTTCTTCCATTTCTTAGCTCACTAACTTCAGCGATTAGTATTGATTCTTATCATCCAGAAACAGTCTTTGAATTGGTCCGGTTTTTTAGAGACCATAAAATGCCTCAAAAACTTATTTGGAATGATGTCTCTGGAAAATTTGATGATTCTGTAAGGGAGTTTTTGAAAACTGGTTATGACTATATTTTTTGTCATAACCTTGCTCCCTCAAGGGCACTCTCTGGCCGGCATATGGACTATTTATCAGAAGAGCTTGATCTTCTCAGCTATTTTTCACCTTTTAAGCTCCCTCAGGTTATTTTTGATCCTTGCATAGGATTTTCTAAAACCTACGAGCAAAATGTAGAGATTCTTTCAAGTTTTGGGGATTTGCAAAAGAAACTAAACCACCATCGTTGGCTATTAGGTTTTTCCAGAAAATCGATCCTTAAAACTAAATATCAAACAACTGATAGGGACAAGTTAGATCAACTCCATATTCATGAAATTGAGGCAATCTTGCCTAACTGTAGCGGAGAGACCTGGGTCAGAACTCACAGACCTGAATTGATAAGAAATTATTAACAATAAAACTAAATCTATCTGGCTTTTTCAATTTTGTAGTTTTTCTGTCTTAAGTTAGACTTAAGCTACTTTGAGGTAACTATGACGGAAATGAATCAAAAAAAACAGAAATACAAGGCCTTAATCGTTGATGATGACAAAGATCTTCTTGAGGTTTTATCTGATATTTTTATCAACGCAGACTTTAAGGTTGTCACGGCCACAGATGGAGTTGATGCGTCTTTTAAATTTAATAATGAAGTTTTTGATATCATCTTAACTGACATAAAAATGCCTAAGAAAGATGGCATTAAATTCGCTCAATTTATTCAGTCTTCTGAAGCCACTAAAATTGCCAAGAGTAATGGAGCGATCAAGCCAACTCCCATTATTTTTATTAGTGCCTCTGTTGAGGACTATAGAGTTGAGTTGGAGGTCTTGGGTAACGTAGAAGTGCTCTCCAAGCCATTCACTCCCAAAGTTGTTTTAGATAAGGTGCATTCGCTGCTAGAAAAAAAAAACGCTCAAGCACCGGCGTCCAATGGAAACTATCTTAGTTTCAAGGCCGGCGACTATATAATTAAAGAAGGTGAAGTTAGTTCTAGCATCTTCTTTCTCAAGGAAGGCGCCCTAAAGGTTGTTAAAACTGGCTCTAACGGCGTAAGCGTTACAGTGACGACCATAAAGGCCGGTGAGATGGTGGGTGAAATGGGCGTACTCTTTCACCGTAAACGGACTGCTTCGGTTATTGCTCTCACTGACTCTGTACTTATTTCAATTCCTAAAGAAAAAATTGAGAGCCATCTTGAGAGTCAGCCCAAATGGTTTAAAGTTTTCTTTGATACGATTTCGACCAGACTAGAAGAGACCACTCACCATTTGGTGGAAGAAAGATCTAGGAAATCCTAGATCTTTTAGTTCATTTTTCGTGAGGGAGAATCTTCTTTTTGGGTCTGAAGTAGGTTCTCGGAGACACATCAATAAAGTCAGAGACTTTTGACATATAGATGCAAGCATATTTTTCTATTTGACCCGCAAGTCGACTTGGCTCAACACCTGCTCTCATGGTTTCTCCCCAGTGAGAATTGAAGTATTGAGTATGCATTCTAATAAGTTTCCCTATTTTCTTGTCTACTTTTTCTATCTTCTGGAAGTGATCTTGAATTTTTTCCTTAACAGGTTTTTTACCCTTGTCAATTTCGCGATCAAAAAGCTCATCAAGCTTTTGCTCAAGTTCAATTTTTTGTTTCATAAGCTCTGTTATTTCATCACTCAGCTTTGCCGTTTTAAGATTGGCTTCAGTTTCATGAATGAGCTCATCTATAACTAATGCTGTTCTCCAGTTACAAGTCTTTTTAATCTGCAGAACGTCTCCGTAGATATGGTCTCCAAGATAAAGAATCTGCTCACCCGAGAGTCCTGAGCTCTTTTGAACTGTCTGGGCGCAACCACCTTGATAGATTCCATCTTCAATAAGTCCATGATGATTTTTCATAAAACCAGTGCTTGGATCAACCTTAAGAAGAGGCATTTTATCAGTGAAAAACCTTGGCTTACTGGCCGAAGTGATCACTATGTTAAAAAGATCAAGCCAAGATTTACTTTCTTTAAGAAAAGGATTGATAGCGTAGTCGAGAAGAAGTTTTGAGTACTCATAATCTGAATTTGTTATGACCCACAATTTTTTCCCATGACGCTTAAATCGCTCAAGTGCAAGTACACTTTGTTCATCTTGAACGATGTATTTTTTAACATTTTTTTTGACTTCATTTTTAAGGGACCCATCTCTATGGGAAATATCTAAGGCCTCAATAAGGTGCTCTTCAATCGTTTTATAATCAGGAAGGTTGAGTTCAGGCTTCTTGTCCTTAAGGTCAACAATCTGCATATAAAGAACACAGTAAGCAATGGAGAAGGTGGTATCAACAATTGCAAAACGGGCCGAATCATTCAGATCGATAGTCAGACCTTGATAAACCTTTTGCTGATTTTTAAAGTCCATTTCAGAGAGGCCATGATAGGCGTGTTTAACTTTACTATAAGTTGAAAGTTTAAGGACATTCCCGTTCGGCTTATCAATAACAAGGCCTCGAATGGCCAGATCAATTTGAAACTTTAAATCGCCGATAATTTTTGGATAACCACGAACTTCTAATAATTTATTTTTTATCTCTCTATAGGTCATCTGTTCAAAGGCTTCTGAGTCGTAGCGGACAAGGGTGTAATCCATGTCAAGGCCAATGGCCGCAATCTGTTTCATATTTAGCGTTCTATTTACGTAAATTCCCATACATATCCTTTGAGATTATCTTCTAAAGTCTGCCTTTTTAATGACTTACAGTCAAATCTTGTGAAAATTACACGGCGCATTAAAAACCTCCTCATTGGCAAAACTTTTGGGGTATAACGAGCCATCTAAATTTTAGGAGATGAAGATGAAAAGAGTTGTTGGTCCAGTTGTTTTAACAAGCGCACTTATCTCAGGAGCATTTGCTGGAACAAATGCCATCTATGGGGAAGATAATCGCAAAGAAGTCTTTGAAGCTACAGCTGCTCAACAGCTCTTGGCCAAATCCACTGCGGCCATGGTTTCTCAAAGTAATATTTCTGAACTCCCAAACAAGTCTCATATTAAGCAGCTTGCCCAAAGGAGCCTGAGGGAATGGTTTGAAGAGGCCATAAGTGGCAGCACAACTCAAGGTCCCAAACTCATGTCTACAATGGATCAAGATCACGCTATGGCGGGGATTTCATTCTGCCCAGGGACTCGGTATGTGAATCAACCAAATCCAGCAATGTGTTCAGGCTTTCTTATTGCCCCTGATCTCATCGTTACAGCCGGTCACTGTGTGGAGCTAGAAAACTTCTGTGAAGAGTATAGATGGGTATTTGATTTTAAATTAGACAAGGCCACTAAGAGGGCCGGCTTAAGTGTGGCCGATGAAAATATTTATAAGTGTAAAAAGGTTGTTTCAAATTCTTTGAATGAGAAGATCGGATTAGATTACGGACTTGTCCAGTTGGATCGTCCTGTTACTGGACGAACACCTTTGAAAATTCGCACAGATGCCCAGGTATTGAATTCTCAGGACCTGGTTATTATTGGAAACCCTATGGGGCTGCCGACCAAAGTTGCTGATGGTGCAAAAGTCATAAAAAATAACCATCCTTTTTTCTTCAAAGCGAATTTGGATTCTTTTCAAGGGAATTCTGGGTCAGCTGTATTCAACAGTCAGACTGGAGTTGTTGAAGGTATTTTAGTTAGGGGAGAGGAAGATTACGTTCCTAATAAAGAACTCATGTGTTTTGCCGAAAATATTTGTGTTGGTGATAAATGCCGTGGGGAAGATGTCTCGCGTATCCTTTCGATCCCTGAAGTAAGTTTGCATGAGCCGATAATTAAGGCCGTGACAACTGGGAACTTGGAGCTTTTGGACAAAGTTCTAGAGATTGAGTCTTGGATTGATTTTCGAACTGTCGATGGTCAAAGTGCGCTGATTAAAGCCTCGGCCGTTGCTCAGAACGCATCGATGAAAAAGTTAATTGAGCGTGGCGCTGATGTGAACCTAAAAGATGCAAACGGAAATACATCGCTTCACGTCCTTTCGTTGATCTTGAATGAGACCAATGCTGAAGCTCTTTTAACTTTGATCGAGGCGAAGGCAAATCTTGAAGAGAGAAATGCTAAAACGGAAACAGCTCTTCTTTCAGCAGCGACTAGGCTTAATCTTGAATCTGCAAAAATTCTAATTAAGTATGGTGTAAATAAAAATGCGATCACAAGAAGCGGTGAGAACGCAATTGCTCCTTTTGCTAAGAAAGGTAACACCCAGGCGATCAAGGCCCTTTTTGATATGGGTGTTGAAATTGAGTCCGTATTAAAAATTAAAACTCTTGATGTAAATGTTCGTAAATTTCTGAAGTCACTAAAAAGAAACTAAAAAAAAGGCCCTCTAACGAGGGCCTTTTTCTATTCTAGCCTATAAAGATGTCTTCCTCTTAAAGTATATTTTCCCCACAATGAGATTATAAAACTCCCAACAAAGGCAGTTGGCCCAAAAAGTTCTGCTGCGAGAATTCCCATGGAAAGAGGAGAATGAGTGAGGGCCCCAAATAAGCTCACCATTCCCAATTTGGCGAGATCGACGTCGCCACTAAAAACAGAGAGTGTGGCCCCCAAGGTTGAGCCAATGAAAAAGAGAGGAGTCACTTCCCCGCCTTTAAATCCAACTCCAATCGTAAGTGCTGTAAGTAGAATTTTAGCAATCCAGTCCCAAGGAAGAGATCCATTTCCTGCAACGGCATTGGCAATTGCCGAAATTCCAAGTCCCGAGTACCGACTTCCAATAAAAGTTACTATCAGTGCGATCATGAGGCCACCAACTGGGAGTTCAAAAAATCCTAAATGCTTAAAGGATTTATGGAAAAATTTAAGGGCATAGTAAAACCCGTAAGCTGCAATGGGAATTGCTAAGAGAAGGAGTCCAAATCCTTTCCATGAAACAGAAGTGTAGGCGGGAAAATGATCGTGAGGTGTCCCCAGAAATTTTGCTGTAAGTGTGGTTGAAGAGATGGCAAGGATGACCGTGATCCATCTCAATGGTGAGAGTGCCGATTTATAATTATTCACTTCAAAAATAAAAAAGAGGGCCGTGAGTGGTGTTCCAAAAACTCCAGTGAAGCCTGCACTAAGCGCCGCCTGTAAAAGGTGAGTGCGTTCTTCGGAATCCTCTTTAAAAGGAATTGCGCCGTCAACAAGACCTGCGCTGATGATAAGTCCTGCCCCTTCACGGCCTGCGGAGCCCCCACCGAGATGAATGAGGCAAGTGGTGAGAAAAATCCAAAGAGCAGAGAAAGGATTCGCTCGGTGGCGAGGATTTCTAAGTTCAAATAAGAAGTGAGTGACACTCCAATTTATTTTTGCGGGGATTTTTTTGTAAGCAAAGGTCATAGCAAATCCCAGAAGAGGGAGAGTCCAAATAAGAATTGGGTGGGAGAGTCTCCAGAGGGTAACGTAATCAAGGGAGGTCAGGAAAAGATGGCCAGAAATTGCCGCGACAGGGCCAATTAAAAGGGCGCAGAGAACTAAAAGCAGCAAATTTTTTTTAGGCATAGATCTCCAAGTATGCAAAATAGTTAAACAAAACAGTAAATAAACAGCAAGAAGTACTTGCCGAAGAGAGCGCTTTTTATTAAATTTTAGTCACAAAAAAGATTTCAGTTTTGGGGGTATAGCTCAGCTGGGAGAGCGCTTGCATGGCATGCAAGAGGTCAGCAGTTCGATCCTGCTTATCTCCACCAAATTTCCG
>CANHJD010000028.1 GCA_947461145.1 Bacteriovoracaceae bacterium | reverse complement strand
ATTGCCACCATTTTCCTCGTTAAATTATGAACTTATATGGAGTTTTATCGAAGAAAGTCAGACATGTAAATCTTTAATTGGTCAATGAGTCGCTCTTCGATTTGCCTAATTCTCTCACGTGACACACCGTACTGATCTGCAATACTTTGGAGACTTTCCGGGATTTCGCTAAGTAATCGTTTTTTAAAGATTTCTTGGTCTCTAGGCTTGAGGCCTTTAACAAACTCTCCCAAGTGCTCTTGTAATATTTCAAGGTTCTGAAGATCGGCGAGTTTTGAATCTATAGACTCAGAATCATCCCCGATCAAATCACCAAGGGTTTGACGCCCACCATCATTATCAAGAGGTTTATCCAAACTCACTTCCTGACCTTCATGGCCAAGCCGCTGATCCATCTCAACCACGGCTTTTTCTGAAACACCAAGATTTTCAGAAAGAAGCTTAACATCAGGGTTGATCCCCATGCCCATTAGGCGCTGTTTTTCTCGCATTAAATTATAAAAAAGTTTCTTCTGTTCTTGAGTTGTTCCAATTTTAATTAATCTAAAATTTTCAAGAATAAATTTTAAAATGTAGGACCGTATCCACCAACTGGCATAATATGAGAGCTTTGCTCCCTTTGTTGAATCGTACTTTGAAACAGCTTTCATCAATCCAATATTGCCTTCCTGAATTAGATCCATAATGTTCTTGTAAGCGCTTTTATATTCGAGTGCAATTTTTACGACTAAGCGTAGGTTAGCAAGTACCAATTTTTTTGCCACATCAATGTCACCAGTTCTTATTAGTTCATCAGTGAGCTCTTTTTCTTCTTTTGGAGTCAACAGTTTATGACGTGAGATCTCTTTCAAGTAGAGAGACAGAGGATCTTGAACTTTTAAATCCGAAGATTTTCGAACAACGGGGGGGAGTTCACCATGGATTGGAGCTAAAGGAATTGAATCTGCAATCCCCTCTATAAGTTCATCTTCATCATCGCTGGATATATCAATAACAGTTGTTCGCTCAGGCCGGTTAACAACTTTCTTATCTGTAACAACTTCAGGATCGATCTGATTTTTCTTTTTTGGCATATAAGAATGTTGGTAATGAGTGGAAAAAAGTCAAGGTCAGGGTAAATTTGTTAAGAGGAAAAGTCTATAGATTTAATTTTAAACGACCGGCCTTCACATCAGCTCGATAACGAATGTAGCTAAGTGCGAAAGTGCCAAAGGTGAAATTCACAGGAATTGTAATCATTTCGTCCTGCAGGCTATCAAATAAAGGCCCCCTATACGCCAACACCTGTCCAACAAGTTCTTGAACGATGAGTCTTGAAAATTCATCATTCCACATTTTTTGTCGAAAGTATTTTTCCTTACCAATAAGCTGATAAGAAATATATTTACTTACTTCATCCCTGAATGCCTTGCGCCCTTCTTCATCTATGTTGGCTGTGAACTCATTCCATTTTGTTCCAAGATGTCTCAAATAGTTTTTCGAGAGTTTTATCTCAAAAGAGGAATCAAGTTTATCAATGTCTTCAACAACCTTATCCATCTCTCCTAATGTAACTGTGAAATCAATTCTAAAGCCTTGAGTCCTAAGTGCCACATTATCTCGAAGTGGCTTTGCCTTTATTTTTAAGGATTCTTCGTAAAGAATATCATGAGAAAATTTCTTCAAGAGATTATTGGCCCAAATATTCCAACGTTCATCAATACTACTTTTGGCAACGGCAGGTAGATCTCGATAGTTTTCAACTCCAAAAATAGGATCAGGGACACCAGTCATAAGAGAAATAAAAAAACTCGTTTCGAAAATGGGATCTTCAAGTTCCATCTTTTTTATCCAACTTTTGACCTCTGGAATAGTATTTGATGTTGAATAATCTTGGGTCCTAAAATGATGACAATATAACTTAACAAGATCAGTATATAGACCGCTTGAACCACTTGTTCGCGGAAATTTCTTGCGAAAATCTTCATTAGAAACTTTTCTACAAATTAATTCATCGCAACTCACTTGGACAGTATCGGAGCTGGGAACTTGAGAAATCCGATTTGTCGTATTATCGTATTTATCTTGGAATCCGGTTAAATTTTTAATAACAAAAGACATGATAAATTGGTTTTTAAGATAAGGAATCATTAGTCGATAATCCGCAACATCGCCTCCCCAAGAGCAGAAAGATTTAAAATTCTGAATGGACTGGTCAAACTCATTTGAGCGAGCTATGGATGATTCCGTTTTTGTCTTAAAAATGGTAGTGGCAAACGGTGATGAATCAACTGTTGGCACGAGGTCTGACATTGGATTTTTAAAATAGTATAAAAGATTCTCAGAAACTTTCTTCAACGAAAGAACCGACATATTTTTTGAACAATAATTATTAACCAAGTTCTTTGAAAGCTTTTGAAAAGCCTCATCAGATAGCTCTAACTTTCTTGCATATGCTCCAATTGCCTTAATGCTAGTATCCATTCCAATGTACTGAAGAGCAGCCACCATTGAACGCTTGGCCTGCTTCTCCATCCAGGATGTTGGGTATAATGGTGGACCATACATTCCGCAACTCTCCTGAAGCAAAAGCCCACTATCAAAGGTATTTTTATAAAATCTAACTTTTCTATTTTCGCCCTCTTGGGATTTATCATAAATATCATTAAAAATATGATAGAGAGGATCCTGTTGATACTCTTTTGGCGCCTGACCAAATAGGATTCCCTCCACCGAAACGAGGGCAGAAACATGAAGAGAGAAAACAACTAAATACCCGACAAAAAGACTTTTCACCATAAGTTATTTTTAAACTTATCGGTATTTGTTTCGATAGGTTTACTATGAAAATACGGCCTTTGATTGTTTTTAGTTTTATTTTGCTAAATGTGATCTTCCAATTCGCCTATGGGGAAAGCAACACCCTTTCCTGGAAGGGAACTGAAGGGTCCCAAGATACGCCTTTGAATAAATTCCTATTTTCTGAACTTAGTGAAGAAAATAATACTTTAAAAAAAGTGAAATATTACCTCTTAAATGGCGAAGTCGATTTAGCAAAGGTGAGATTAAATGGTCTAATTTATTCTCAGACAAAACTCAAACCCCTGGTTATGAGATACCTTGCCATTCTTCATTTTATTGATGGAGATTTTACAAAATCACTTAAATATCTCCAGGCAAAAGAACTGAAAGATCCCGCTAATTATAAAAAAGTCTGTTCACTTACAGTAATTAATCTTGTGGCCTTAAACAAAGTGTCTACGCTGCATGATGAATGGGAGAAGTGTAAAATTGAGTCTTATAGTGCATTAGATAAGAATTCAATTGTATGGTTGGACATGCTAGTAGAAATGAAAACAAAGCCCAGGGAAGGACTAACAAGAAAACCCTTCCGAAATATGAAGCTAGCGATGCTCGAGAATGAACAGCTAAAAACAATCCTCAAACTTGCCCTGTTTTTGAATCAAGAAAAAATTGTGATGGATCAATTAAATGAATTAACAGAATCACAAATTCAAGACCCTGAGGCTAGAGAACTTGTCGGCCATATTCTCTTCAGGCAAGGAGCACTTGCAAAGTCTTATCGTTTTATTGAAGATCTTAATACCCCAAATGCTGAAAATATTAAGGGCAATATTTATATACTAAGAAATAAATATGAACTCGCCTATGCACAGTTCAAGCTTGCATTAGCTAGAAAAGAGAATTCACAAAATGCCATGGAAAGGATACTTCCTCTTGCCTGGCTTTTAGGAGACTGGATTGAGGGAGCGCGGATTTCACAAATGGTTATTGCTACTCCGCAAAATCAAATTAATAAAATGACTCTGGCTTCTGCCTTTTGGGCCCAAAAAGGAGACTATGAAAAATCAAAGGAATTTCTAGATAGAATATCTGGAAGATCAAAAAAAGGATCTGAGCTAGATGTCACTCAACTTCATAGTTTTGTTGGATTAATGCTAAATGATGAATTTTTAGTCAAAAAACAGTCCGCAACTAGTTGTGCACAATTTGACTTAGTGAACTGTTGGCTCAGTTATCAAATGGTCCAGTGGGACACATTCCCACTGACAAGCCGAAGAGATGAAAAACTTCCTTTTAAGAAAGAATGGGAAAAATTAACAACAGAAGAGCTAGACCAACCACTTAAAGAAACTGCTTACGTTAATCAACTCGACATAGAAGAACTAGATAATAAACTTATTCAATTAGTTCCTAATGCAAAATAAAGTTCTTCTCATTCATGGACTAAATAATACCATCGAAAGTTTTACTCCATTGCAAGAGAAGCTTAATTCTTTAAATTTCGATTGTGTGATTATCTGTCTTCCAGGACATGGAGGAAATCGCAATGAGTGCCCTACTCTTGAAATGGCCTTAAAGAAATTTGACGAGTTACTTCAACCACACATCAAATGTGATTATAATGTAGTCGCGTTCTCGCAAGGAGCACTCTATTTTCAACTCTGGCTAAATATGCAGGGTAAGAATAGACCCCAGAAGCAAGTACTTCTTGCTCCTGCTCTTTCAATCAGATTTTTTGGTATAGCAGAGAAAATAATTTCGGCCATGCCTAGAATGAGCATTATCCCCTCTCAAACTCCAAAAAAATTTAGAAAATACCCATTTCTGTTTGGTTGGGAATATAAGATCTTATTTAATGCAGCGACTGAATTTATTGGATTAAAAATCAAAGTACCCGTACCTACATTAGTCCTAATTGATCCAAAAGATGAGGTAATAGATTCCACCACTTTAAAAAAAGTTATGGATGAGGAAAATGTAAGATTGATCTATTTTTCAAGACCATACCTAAAGGGAAAAAGACCTGGTAAGCACCACATACTCTTTCACCCTGATTATTTCTCCCAGAGTGATTGGGAGAATATAATCAAAACGATTTACGAATTTCTGAAAACCTAGTGATTTGTTTTAAACTCTTTACCGTCAAATTGAAAAATAACTTCCTTATCTTCATATTTAGTCTTGAGACTCACTGGACGTTTCCAGATAGCAAATAAATTCCGAAGAGTTTCATTTGCAAATCCAACATCAAGATCTACCCCATAATGAACGTGACCTAGCAATAATTCTTTACGATTCATAAAATTACCATCTTCAACTTCTATAATTGGTTGACCAAAATTTGTTAGCTGTGAAAGTAATTTTTGCTTGATGGCCAAAAAGTCTTTTGAATCAATTTCAAATCGACCAGACCGAGGATTATATTTGTAAGTAAAGAGTTGCTGCCTTTCACAGAAATCAGGAGTAAGGAATTCATCTATAAAAGAAATATCATTGTGAGTCTTTCTGACTTCAAAAATTTTCTCTCTGCCTTTTCCAAGATTTGTGTTCCAACTCAGCTTATCCTTCATGTTGGTGCATTCGTTATATTCCTTACCAAACATGCCTCGATTCCATCGGTATTCAATATCCCTCATCAATTCAATACCGATTTTATAAGGGTTGATGTTCTGCTTGCTCATATGCATAACACCAGCATGCTTGTCAGCAAAATCAACAATTTCAGAAGCATCAAGGGCCTTTTGGGTCATAATGGTAGAATGCCAGTAACTGGCCCATCCCTCATTCATAATTTTAGTCATTCGCTGAGGGAGAAAGTAATAAGCCTCTTCACGAAGAATACCTATTATATCAGCTTGCCATTCTTCAAGAGGAGCATGATTGATTAAATAACCTAATATATCTCTTGAATGAGATCGAGCATTCTCAGCAGAAACAATCTCTTCTTCTTCCTTCCTATCCTCTTTTTTTTCTGATCGTGCTTTAGTGCGCATAAAAGATTTAAGCGCGGCAGAACGATCATCAATAAGATATCCCTCATCTCCTGACTCAAATTTTTCTTGGTCTATTAATTCTTTACGACTTCTTTTAAGGGCACTGGTCTCAAAAAGTTCATTTGTATCTAGTAAATTTTCAAGGGATAAAACCTTATCAATAAATGTCTCAACTGCATCTGTGCCATAACGTTCCATATAACGACGAATCTTCGTTCCATGGTTGGCCATTACATCCATCATTTTTCTGTTCGTATTTGAAAACCACGCATTATTCTTAAAAAAGTCATTATGTCCGTATACATGGGCCATCACAATTTTTTGATCTACCCAGTTATTTACTTGCAATAAATAAGCATAACAAGGATTCGTATTGATAACCATTTCATAGATCTTCTGCAGACCGTAGGTATATCCCTTTGAGAGCTGATCATAATCCATACCGAATTTCCAATGAGGATAGCGGCTTGGAAATCCTCCTTGGGCAGCAAGAATATTGATCGTATCATAATCACAGACTTCGAAAATTTGAGGAAAAAAATCCAGACCATAGTCTATGGCATACTTTTCTATCTGATTTTTGAGGGCAAGTAATTCACCAGAAATAGGCTTCGTTCGATTCATCTATTTCCCCTTACCTAGGAACTCTTTTATAGAATCAAGAATCCCTTCTTTATTCTTAATCTTACTGAGAGTTAATTTCTCATTACCTGTTCCATATTTGGCAGTTAAGTCTTTATAAAACTGTCCTGAACCATAACGACTCTCAACTTGTCCGTAACAAAAGTTATTAGAAACAGGCATAATAAAATTATCAAGAAGGTCTAAGCAAATCTTCGTATCATCTGCAGACCAATTATCCCCATCTGAAAAATGAAAAGGATAAATGTTCCATTCATTTGGATTGTAATCCTTATCAATTATTTCTTTGCAAAGATTGTAAGCAGAAGAAATAAGTGTTCCACCGCTTTCGCGCGTCTTGAAAAAAGTCTGCTCATCAACTTCTTTGGCAGTAGCATCATGAATAATGTAGCGGATTTCGATATCCTTATACTGGGACTTGAGCCATAGGTTTATCCAAAATGATTCAGTTCTCACAATTTCTTTCTGCTCATCCCCCATGGAACCAGATACGTCCATCATGTAAATAACCACTGCTGCATTTTGCATTTCAATTTTTGTATCAGCTGCGCGGTAGCGAAAATCTCTTCTAATAGGTATGATCGCTGGATCATCGGGATTATATGAATCAGTGGCAATTTGCCTCTTTAAAGCCTGCTTATAAGTTCGACGAATGTGTCGTAGTGAATCTGGACCTGTAGTACCAATGTTGGTATATCTATCGACCACCGACTGTAGAGACTTTTTACCTTTTGGTTCAATATTTGGAAGCTCTAATTCTTCGCCAAGAATACGGGCCAGCTCATCTAAGGAAAGCTCAACTTCTAGCTCCTTATTTCCTTCACCTTCACCGGCCTCTCCTTGACCAGGCTGACCATTCGGGTCTTGCTGTCCATCTACCGGATCTCCTGCCTGACCCTGACCTTGTCCCATTCCCCCCTGAGACTTATCTCCAAAGCGAAAGCGAGGAATATCAATGCTTGGCATTGGGATAGTAAATTTATTAGTCCCCTTAGGCAGAATCTGAGATCCGTGAGAAACGTACTTACGTAAGTTATCACGGATCTTGCCTTTAACAATTTTTCTAAAGCGGGCATGATCACGTTTTATTGGATGATCCACTCAAACCTCTTATGACTTTATAGAGTCACCTTTGGCAAATATACTCGCAACAAAATTTAATGCATCCGTAGCGCAAATATCACAGTATCCAAAATTCTTAATTAAGCGGCTCTTAACTACTTCAATTTTTTCTTGGGTCTGCTTATCCACTACGTTTGAAATAATTGTCGTTAACTTAATCGTGTCTCTTTGATCTTCAAATAATTTAAGCTCTAGTGCACGATGTAGTCTTTCATTCATCTTATAATCAAACTGCTTGCCTTCAATGGCGAGTGCCCCGATGTAATTCATGAGTTCACGACGAAAATCATCTTTGCGTGATTCAGGAATATCAATTTTCTCCTCAATTGCGCGCATGAATCTTTCATCAGCTTCTTCAAGTTTATTTGAGTATTTATTCCTAATTTTCTCTTTCTGAGTATAGGCCTTAACATTATCCACGTAATTTGCACAAAGTGTTTGAATTGCCGATTCATCAACCGAAATGGCCTTTTGAACATCATTTTTAACAATGTCCTCATACTCCTGACGACAAACAGCAAGCATTTCACGGTAGTGATCCATCTGATCTGGTGAATTCACTAGAGCATGGTGTTTTAGGCCAGACTCTAATTCATTGAAAACCATGAAAGGATTCAAACATCCTACGTGACCATTCTTTACCAAGGCATTTGAAATTTTATCTTGAATATAACGAGGAGAAATCCCTTCTAATCCCTCTCTCACAGCTTCTTTACGCAACTCTTTAACGTTATCTTCATTGTAGCCTGGAAGAGTTTTTCCGTTATAAAGTTTTAATTTTTGAAGCTTTGTTAAATCAGATTTTTTAGGCTCTTCTAGTCGAGTCAAAATTGCCCACGTTGAAGCCATTTCAATTGTATGAGGAGCAATGTGAATGTTTGGAATCGTTTCTTTATTATAATCTTTGCGATATATGCGGGCCTCTTGATCTAGGCGAGTAATGTAAGGCACATCAATTTTAACCGTACGGTCACGTAGAGCTTCCATAAATTCATTTGATTGAAGCTTTCTGTACTCGGGCTCATTGGTATGGCCTAAAATAACTAAATCGATATTAGTCTGAGCAAACTTTTTAGGTTTAATTGACTGCTCCTGAGAAGCACCTAGAAGATCATAAAGGAATGCAACATCAAGTTTTAGCATCTCAATAAATTCAACAATCCCTCTGTTGGCAATGTTAAATTCACCATCAAAGTTAAACGCCCGTGGATCTGAATCAGAACCATAGATGGCAATTTTACGATAGTTAATATCACCTGTTAATTCAGTTGAGTCTTGGTTTTTTTCATCTTTCGGCTGGAATGTACCAATACCGCGACGATCTTTTTCAGAAAGTATAAGTCGCTTAACACGAATGTGCTTCATGACCTTATTCCAGTCACCGCTATACTTAAGCATGTACTCATTCAAAATAAAACGACAGGCAGGATTAACTTCACCCTTAATTTTAACTTTATAAGGAGATTTATTAACTTTTGAAAGCTCTGATAAGAACTTCTCTCTTACTTCCGGAGGAAGAAGCTTTAAGGGCTCCTCATGCATCGGGCTGGCGAAAATTTTCTGACCACCTAAAATTTGTGATCCCTCATCATCTACCCATTCGTAGGTATAAAGAGCACCCTCATCAGTCCTGGAGTAATATTCAAGTCCCTTTTTTAAAAGACGAGAAACTGAAGATTTTGCCGATCCGACCGGGCCATGAAGCAAGAGAACCCTTTTCTCTGTTCCATAACCAAGAGCTGCAGATTGAAAGAAATTAACCATCTTCATTAGATGCACGTCAATTCCGAAGATGGCATCTTTACCATTTTCAAATGGATCATCAAAAAAATGATAACGAATGACATCTTTTTTATATTCTGTGTACTGAGAAGTACCAAAACTCATGATCATATCGTAGATGCGCTGAAAAGAA
Organism: Bacteriovoracaceae bacterium; assembly: GCA_947461145.1. Lineage (GTDB taxonomy): Bacteria > Bdellovibrionota > Bacteriovoracia > Bacteriovoracales > Bacteriovoracaceae > Peredibacter. Next base: position 14,346 of record CANHJD010000028.1, on the reverse strand, counting down.
TTTCGTGCATGTTTTGGATTCTTCATCACCATGTCTACGTAATCTTGAAAGCTTCCTTGCCAATGCAAATGAGAGAAGTCTTTTGGGTTGTAATGTTGAGAGATAAAAGATTGAATATCGAAATTTGCCATGACTCCCCCTGAGGCAGTTTTAAGGCCATAAGCCCTTAATTTATTGTACTCTTTAAAGATATCTTCTCCAAATAAATACTAGAATGCGGCAAAAGAGACTCTCAATTACCAGTGCAAAAAAGTCAGGGACCATATCTCATTGAGTTTCTGTTTGACTAATATTCGGTTCACTCTAAAATTAGTGATGTAACTATTACTTTTAAAGGCCTTATGGGAATTCTTTGTGCTGGTGCCTCTGATATTGGGCAAAAACGTAAATCTAATCAGGATTCGATCTGTCTCGAGCATAAATTTAATTTATTCGCTGTGGCCGATGGAATGGGTGGACATAATGGTGGAGATATTGCCTCACAACTCTCTGTTAAAATAATGCCAGAGTATTTTGCAAAGAACTCTAATTTAGATCCCCACAGTCTTATGAATGGAATGATTAAAGAGATAAATAACGCAATTTTTAAAAAAGCCGAGGTATCACCAGAATTAAATGGAATGGGAACTACTGTTTCAGCTGTTTTTTTTAGTGGTCAAAACCTTATCATTGGCAATGTTGGAGACTCTAGGGTCTATTTAATTAATAATAATTTAATATTTCAAATGACTCGAGATCACTCTTTTGTCCAAGAAAAACTTAATTTAGGGATCTACACACGAGAAGCTGCTAGAAATGACAACCAAAAAAACATACTAGTTAAGTCGGTTGGTATCGAGCCTGATGTTGCACCTGATGTTTTTAACTACCGAATCTGTAAGAATGACATCTTTTTGATCTGTTCTGACGGATTGCATGGCAAAGTTAGTGACAGTGACATACTTCATCTAGTGCAAAAGAATATTTCTGATCCCTCAAAGTGCCAAATTGAGGACGTTCAAACCGCTGTGAATGAACTCATTCGCCAGGCAAATGACAACGGTGGACAAGATAATATTTCAGCGATTATTGCGGTTGCTCAGGCCTAATACTAATTCAATATTTTCAATGTTTTATTATTCCATTTCCATTCGCTTAATCATAAAATAATCAGCATGGATAAATACTATACAGTCATGGTTGTCCCCGAAAAACAAAAAGGGGTCAAAACATTTAGAATACCAACCGTTTTATTTAAGTCACTGGCCTTCTTGGCGGTGATGTTATTTCTTTTAATTGGTGTCCTGGCCTACGATTACTGGAAAATTCTTCAGCAAGTTTACGAGAATAAGCATTTATCAATTGAGAATCGTCAGCTTAAAGAACAGATTCAGCTTTTCCAGATGAAGATGAATACACTTGCTGATGACTTAAAACGTATCAATACTTTTGAGAAAAAACTTCGTGTTATTACAGGGCTTGAAGATATATCTTCAAAGGGACCAATCAATAAGCCAGATAAGGAATCTGAAAAAGATTCCTTTTCCCTAGAGGACCTAAATAGTTCTTTGGATCTGAAGATTGATATCGATTCAATAGAAGACCAACCAAAATTTAAAGAACTGAAAAATCTTTATGACAAAAAAATTGCTGCCAATCTTGGTCTTGAAAGAAGCTACATTTTAACAAAACAGTGGTCCGATCTCGCCAGAAGAAGCTTTGCGCTTTCAAATGACTATGCAAAATTTGATTTCAAGTACACCCAAGTAAAAGATATCGTTTCTAATATTGAAAAAAACATCCATGAATTAGATCAATATCTTCTTGATAAAGATTCATTTTTAAATTCAACTCCAACCATTTTACCGGCCGACGGTTGGATCACCAGTTACTATGGTCAAAGAATTTCTCCCTATCTAAATAAATTAAAAATGCATGAAGGCTTAGATGTTGGAGCTCCCTATGGTACTCCAGTTTACTCCCCTGCCGATGGGATCGTAACTTTTTCTGGTGTTAAGGCCGGCTTTGGCAAGTTTGTTCAAGTTGATCATGGATACGGCATTGAAACAATTTATGCCCATAATCAATCACTGCATGTTAGGGCAGGAGAAAAAGTGAAGAGAGGAAATTTACTTTCTGCTGTAGGTAATACAGGTCACTCAACTGGCCCCCATCTCCATTACGAAGTTAGAGTGAACGGTATTGCAGTTGATCCACTATATTTTATTTTAGACTAAAGATAATAAAAGGTTTTCACTATGCTTAATTCAATGATGCGCAAAATGTTTGGTACTAAACAAGACCGAGACATGCGAGCGCTGAAACCAACCCTAGATCGAGTAAACTCTCTTGAGCCAAAATTTCAAGCAATGTCTGATCAGGAGCTTCAATCTCAGACCGGAATTTTAAAAGAAAAAATTCAAAGTGGTGCCACAGTTAATGATTTACTACCGGAAGCATTTGCAGTCGTTAGAGAAGCAAGTCGCAGAGTCTTGAATATGCGCCACTTTGACGTACAGATTTTGGGAGGAATAGTTCTTCACGAAGGTAAAATCGCAGAAATGAAGACTGGGGAAGGTAAAACTCTCACTGCAACATTACCCCTTTATCTCAATGCACTTGCGGGAAAGGGAGCTCACCTCGTTACAGTGAACGATTATCTTGCTCAACGTGACTCACATGAAATGGGTAAGCTTTATAATTGGCTTGGACTAAATGTTGGCTGTATTACTGCTAACATGGATGATGAAGATCGCAAAAATGCCTATCTCGCGGACATAACCTATGGCACAAATAATGAATTCGCCTTTGATTATCTTCGCGATAACATGAAGTTTGATCTTGATGATTATGTTCAAAGGGAACATCACTTCTGTATCGTAGACGAGGTAGACTCAATTTTAATTGATGAGGCGAGAACTCCCCTTCTTATTTCAGGCCCATCTGAAGGCGATACAAGACTTTATGGCGTAGTAAACAAGATTATTCCTCAACTCTCAAACGATAAGCATTTTACAGTTGATGAAAAAGCCCGTTCAGCGGTTCTTACAGAAGATGGTATCGTAGAAATCCAGAACTTATTAAAGATTGGAAATCTTTACGATATTCGCAATATTGAATTACTTCACCATGTAAACCAATCATTAAGAGCGCATACTCTTTTTAAAAATGAAGTAGATTATGTTGTCCGTGAAGGTAAAGTTATTATCGTAGATGAATTCACAGGAAGACTTAAAGAAGGGTCTCGTTGGTCAGATGGTCTCCATCAGGCAGTAGAGGCAAAGGAAGGTGTTGAAGTAAAATCGGAGAATCAAACTCTCGCTTCAATCACTTTTCAAAATTATTTCAGATTATATGTAAAACTTTCAGGAATGACAGGTACCGCCGATACAGAGGCGGAAGAATTCATGAAAATTTATTCTTTGGAAGTTGTCGTGGTTCCAACAAACCTTCCTATGGTTAGAGATGATCAAGCAGATGTTGTTTATGCTTCGAGAAATGCAAAATATCTCGCTGTGACGAAACTGATCGAAGAATGCCATGCCAAAGGTCAGCCAGTTCTTGTAGGGACAATCTCAATTGAATCATCAGAACTCATTTCAACTTATCTTCTAAAGAAAGGAATTAAACACGAAGTTTTAAATGCTAAAAACCATGCTCGTGAAGCTGAAATCGTGGCAATGGCAGGTCAAAAAGGTGGTGTAACAATTGCTACCAATATGGCAGGTCGAGGTACAGATATTAAACTGACTGAGGAGACAAAAAAACTTGGTGGTTTATTTATTATTGGCACAGAACGTCACGAATCACGCCGTATTGATAACCAATTAAGAGGACGCTCCGGCCGACAAGGTGATCCGGGCAAATCAAAATTTTTCCTTTCCCTTGAAGATGACCTGATGCGAATTTTCGGATCTGATCGCATTAAAGGGATCATGATTAAGTTTGGTATGAAAGAAGATGAGCCTATTGAACATAAGATGATCAGCAATGCGATTGCAAAAGCTCAAAAGAAAGTTGAAACACACAATTTCGATATTCGTAAGCATCTTCTTGATTTTGATAACGTCATGAATGAGCAAAGAAAAGTCATCTATAAAATTCGTCGAGATATTTTAAATGACGAAGGAAATAAGGAGCTTTTTTCAGACTTCATTGAGGAAGTAACCTTTAATCTTGCTGAGCAAGTTAAACCAGAGAAGAAATCAACTTTAAGAGAATATCCTTGGGATGAAATAAACACCCAAATGAAAGCCATTTTTGGCTCTGAAAAAACCTTAAGTGCAGAAGAGTGTTCAAAAGAAACTCAAGGAGACCTTGCCGAATATTTGAAAAATAGCGGTGAGGCTGCCATTGCAGAGAAGTTCGCCGGATTTGAGTATGAACAAATTAAATATACTTATAGAGAAGTTCTTCTAGCAACATTTGATCAGCTCTGGAAAGACCATCTTTTAGCAATGGATCACCTAAAAGAAGGGATCAACCTAAGATCTTATGGCCAAAAAGATCCTTTAGTTGAATATAAGCGCGAAGCCTACACTCTTTATGAGAATATGAAGTTTGCTATTAAAAGGGCCGTCATTGAGCGCGTTTCCCACATTAAACTTCTAACCAAAGAAGAAATTGAAGAAATCCATCGCCAGCATGAAGTCATGCTGGAGGCTCAATTAAAAGCACATCAGGAAACTGAAGCTGCAAAGACCCATGAAGAAGAAAAGAAAGTCATCAGGGCGAGCTTGAAAGTTGGCCGTAATGATCCGTGTCCATGTGGTTCAGGTAAAAAATTTAAGGCCTGTCACGGTGCCTAAGGAGATTCATTGAGCGACAACAAGAAGGACATCACAAGGATTGAGGACTTGGGCGAATACCTCCATGAATTAGGTCAGGGTGAAGAAGATCAAACTTCTTTTGAACCACCTGAGGAAATTCCTGGAGCCTTGGACTTCAACCTTGAGGATTCGACTTCAAGCTCAGAATTTGTCACAGAAGATTCAAATTCATTTTCATCCAAAAATGAATTTGAATCTGATGAAACTACATTTTTTAATAATGACTCTTCTGATAACACATCTGAGACAACCGACTTCGACTCTACTGACTTTCCTAATGAATTTGAAACTGAAGAAACGGTTCATGACACTATGGATTTCTCTGAGGCAGTGGGCACAGAAGAAGAAGAAATCACTGAAGAAGTGATTGAAGAGAAACCTGAACCCATTCAACAAAATTACAAAGCGCCAGAAAACTTTGAAGATTTAAAAAAATTTGCAGAAAGTTCAAATTTTTCAGGTCTTGGAGTTGAAGGCAACCCCTCTTTTAGTGTTCTCTTGAAGAATGTACGCTTCATTGAAGATGTAAACGATATCCTTACATTGATGAAGGAGCTAGGTGTTCTAACCGACTCTGAAGAACAGGTTAAGCAGCGACTAATGAGAGGCCACCTTCTCATTCCAAGGATATCGGAATATTCCGCGATTTTTCTCGCTCATAAGCTAAGAAGATTTGATATTGATATACAGGTAGGGCTTTCAGATGAAATTCACCCACCAAAACATCAAGTCACTCCCGAAATTGGTTTAACTTCAAAACACAGTCTTTATCAGAATCAAAATCACAGTTTTCATTTTGATAATATCAAAATTGATATCGACCAGATTATAGTGGCATCAAGCCCCACTTTAGATGGACATCAAATTCTAAAATATATTGGCGTGGCTTCAGAGCACAAAATGCTAGAAGGCCATATTGTAGAAGACGAGTCATCAGATGAGATTCCTAGGCATTATTCAGAGCTCGCGATGAAACTTAAGGCCCATGCTTTAAAGGCAAATGCCAATGCAGTTATTGGTCTTAATTACCAATTAACCCCACTCCCTTCAGACTATCTGAGTGGCCACAAGTATCGGTTAAGTTGCACAGGGAATCTTGTTTGGGTCAATAAAATATGAAGCACTTTGATGTTGTAATAGTAGGCGGTGGAATTAACGGTTGCGGGCTTTTAAGAGATCTTGCACTAAATGGCGTAAAAACTCTTTTAATTGAAAAAGGCGATTTCTCCTCCCAAACATCACAAAGTTCATCGAAAATGCTTCATGGTGGAATTCGCTACCTCGAAAATTTAGACTTCTCACTTGTTAAAGAGGCACTCGAAGAGAAAAATCTTTGGCTAAAGCTCACTCCTCATCTTTGCTTTGAGCGTGAATTTTATTTACCTCTTTATAGGTATTCAAAGTATGCACCATGGATGCTTGAAGCTGGCCTATTTCTTTATGACTTCCTTTCGCATTTTCAAAATAGACCACATGGAATGTTAAATGCTGAAGAAACGCTTAAGGCCATTCCCTCAATAGACCCTAAAGGATTAAAAGGTGCGGGTAAATATTACGATGGAATAGTGGATGATGCTAAACTCTCGCTTGAATGCCTGTATGATGGTCTTCTCGAAAATGATGTTGATGCATTAAATTATACGGAAGTAATAGAAACACTTAAACTAGATGATGGATACCAGGTAAGCTATAAGGATCTACTTTCAGGAAACCAGGAAACGATACATGCTACTTTTGTCGTTTTTACGACAGGCCCCTTCACTGACTCACTTCTGCCAAAATTGAAAATCCCATGGAAGCCTCAGTTAGTTCCATCTAAGGGCATTCATTTGTGGCTAAAGCATGATTCCATACAAACAACTGGTTCTGTCGTATTAACAACAAAAGATAATCGTGTAGTATTTGTTATACCACAACGCCACGCCATCTTAGTAGGGACAACAGAAACACCAGTAGACCAAGATATTTTCAATATTTCAGCAACTCAAAAAGAAGTAGATTATTTAATTAGTATTCTTAAACAATATTTTCCTAATTCAAATATCAAAGAAGACTCAATCATATCAACATTTGCGGGAGTAAGACCTCTTGCCAAAGAAGAGTCTCATAGTTCATCTTTAGGTAAGGTCAGTAGGCACCATAAGATCTATCGACCGACATCTCATTGCTATGTTATGATTGGCGGGAAATACACCACTTTTAGAAAAATGACTCAAGAGTTGGCAAGAGAGATTGTTCCAAGACTCAACTATAGGTACAAGCCGAATCTTACGTTAAATCCATTACGCCAGCATTCGATTGTGCCGACGTTTAGTGAACACGATCCACTTAACCTTAAAATGCTCCAGAAAATTATTTCTACTGAGCGAGTTAAAACTTTTGATGATTTGATTTCTAGAAGACTTTCGATCATCGAAAAAGCGGAATCTTTGAAAGATGTGATGGGTCTTTCAGTAGATCAAGTAAAAAATCTTTTAAAGCGATAAAAAATTATATGTTAATTCTCGGAACGGCCTTAATTATTGACAACAACAATGAAATCAAATCGATGATTTGGGAAAACCTCTATCGTGAGAATCCAGATAGTTTTATTTTTCAGCAATCAACATTGACTGCTTCACAAATTGCTATGGACAAGAAAAAAGGTGTCGCGATTATTTTAATCTCGGCCCATTTGCCAAAGCTTAATGTTGAAGAATTTATTGGCAAATTATTGGAAGATACAGTCGGATCAATTCCCATAATTGTTACTTATAAAAAATCCATTGATCCAAAACTGCAAACAGGCCTCATTGCAATGGGTATTGCAGGAGTTGAGGAGTTACCAAGGACACCTAGAGAATTACAGGTACTACTTAAAAAATATTTATCTCAAAATCAGGTTTTTAGCGACGTAACAGCATCAGAAGAAGAGAAAGGTAAAGATTTTACCACTAATGATGAAGCCATGATTGAAATTCCTTTGGAGCAATTTATTTTCACTCCAAAGTCGTTCTTTAACGTTTTTATCAGACTAGGCAAGGATAAATTCGTAAAAATATTGAATGCTGGTGATCCACTCTCTGAGGAGTTTATTCAAAAATACAGAGATAAAAAAGTGAATGGTCTTTTTTTAAAAATAGATGAGCACTCCAAATATTTACGATTTTCTCATGCCCTCGCCCAGAAATCTATTATTAGTCAGACTAAAACTGACGATGAAAAAATCTCCGCTATGTCTAACCAGATTGAATCAACTGCCCTTAACATGACTCAACTAGGGGTTAATGCAGAAAATGTCGCGATTGCAAAAGGGTGTGTTGAAAATTCGCGAAACATGATCAACCAATTACTTATGAGTGGCAAAAAGAATACATCTTTTGATCTTATAAAAAAAATGATGACACAGGATCATTCAACATCCGTCTCAATGCTGGCCGGACTTTTTTGTCGTCAACTTGATATTCGCTCACCTAAAACGGTTCAAGTAGTAGGTCTCGCGGCCTTAGTCCATGACATTGGACTTGGTACAACCCTTAAAGAATCTAATAAAGATTCTTTTTCGGCCGAAGATAATATCAAATATATGAAACATGCAGCACTAGGTGCGGACTACCTTAGGAAATCAGGACTATTTGAAGAAGTTGTATGCCAAATTGTTGAACTTCATCACGAGCAGGAAAATCCGAATTCAACAAAGAAAAATGCTGCTCAACTAAGTGTCGCATCAGAGATAGTGAGTATTTCTGATAGTATTGCAACTAATATTCTTGAAAATAGCGCTCCGAAAAAAGCGATCTCGCATTACAGGATAAGCAAATTAAAAAACTACTCCATTCAAATCCAAAAAGCCTTTGATGAAATATTTCCAGATAATTAGAATCTATAAGAAACAGCGAACATTAATCTAGGACCAGAAACTCTTTTGTTGTGAATATTGGTTTTAATGTCTTCCTGGAATTTTTCGGCCCTTGTGTAGTAATCCAATAAGAATCTGGCTCCGAAGCCCTTAAAAGTATAAAATTTATATCCACCACCGATTGAAAATCCATTTGATTTTCCATCAGCAGATAAATCAGTATCTCCTAAATTTGTTCCCGTTTTGTAAGTTGATTTAACCGTACCAAGATTAAATGAAGCCGTAAGGTAAGGGATAAAATCATTTGCAACTGAAGAACGCTTTGTTGGATGCCAATTCGTCCCTACTGAAAATTCAGTCAGGTCATTCGTAACACCTGCTCCATTATAAGACTGAGAATCCTGTTTAATCAAAGCGACACTACCTATAAGAGAAAAGCTCCCATACCACTCCCTTTCTTTAAGCGGATAATACTCGGCACCAAGACCTATATGTTGATAAGATTGCGAATTACTAAATGATTCACTCGAGACATCCGTTTTGGTATTAGCACTTAATCCGGAAATATTAAGAAAACCCAAAATCTCAATATTTTTATCAACAATTGAAGTTGGAACAGTACTTTCCTCAAGTGATTTTAATTCTGCATTATTAAGTGATTCATTTGCTTTCGATAAATCATCTGCTCCTTCGGCTAAAGGTATACCCAAATCTGAAACCTCACCTGTTGCCGTCGAGGGAGTATCCTCTTGTATGAGTGCCTGAGATTCATCTTTGGTGATTTTTATAGGAGGAGTAATTTTAATACTCATGACTGAATCATTTAAAATAAAATCTGCATTAACTAAACGATAAATAGACCAAATTGAGCGCGTTGGAGAAACTTTTACACAAACGGCCCTGGCAACAATACCTGCTGTTACTATTAATTTGGCATGATCTCCCTCAACCAGTCCATCCTCAGTACCACGATTTAACATGACAGTCTTTTTTGATTCAGAAGTTTTCACAATTCTAACTGTTAATTTCTCATCAACCTCAAGAGCGAAACTGAGTGTTGGAAGGATTAGAATTAAAGCGAGGATAAATTTCATACTGATTCCCTTAAAATGCATAAACAAGTCCAAACCCAATTTTTGCCTCTGCCAAATTTGTCGTTGAAGGCAAAGCGGAAGCAATTTTACTGGACTCATAACGTTCTAATTTTAATGTTTCTAAACTGACAAGCAACCTTAAACCAAAATTATTTCTCATCAAAAATTTAAATCCGGCCCTAAGACCCGGCAGGGAAAAAACGGTATAATTAGCTGATTCATTGGTGGAAGGGAATTTAGCGCTGGCAAGACCAGATCGAAAATAGGCTCCTAAAAAAATGACTGGAACTTCGATTGTATAGGGAGCATAAAACGGATACCAATTCGCCCCTAGAGTAACTGATCTTTCATTCAAATCCGCGTTCACAGAATTTGCCGCAAAAGCTGTTTGATTCAAGCGAAGAGTACCATTTAAAGTTATTGTCTCAAGCGTAGGGTGTTTAAGAAGCGGAGTCGCTTCAAAATCTAATTCTGTAGAATATCTGCTCTCTCGACGGTATAAAGAATCCTTATTCGTTTGAGCATCAGTCATGAAAGTACCATATTCCAGGGCGAAGGCGAAACGTGTGGGTTTTGCCATAACAGATATACGGCGATCTTTTTCTTGAAGAATTGAGACTTGCCCCAAAATATTCTTTAATTCCTCATCTGAGAAATCCTCAGACCAGCTTTCACCCTTCTCAAGCATTGTACGATAAAGCTTGGCATCTGCTGTAGACTTAAAAGACTCTCTTTTTAAAAAATTCCCGTACTCACTTTCATAATAAGATTTTGCTAAAAACTCATTTGAAAAAGTAGATTTCATTTGTTTTTGATAAAAAGAATCATAATTAAAATTTGGATTATTAACTTGCTCTAGATAAGCAACAACAAGCTTTTCAAAAGTTGCAAGTCTTAATTGTCGGGTCCACTCACTCTTATTTGGGCTTTTGTAAATAGAGGTTCTAAAATTGGAATGGCGATTTTTTTCCCATGCTTCTAGGTCAATTAACTCGGCATCTGTATCTGATTTTTTTTGTTTCTCGTGAGCAATAGCTATCGTTTCGTAGTCATTTTTTTTCTTACTAAGTCTATCGACATCATCATTTAGTAAGTTGCTTAATTGCTCACTTCCCTTCCCCTTATCAAGGACTACCGAGGTTCGACCTAGGGTTGGCACTCTTCGTCCCCTCAAGAGATGGGACTCCGAAAGAAGCTGGAACTTATCCCCATTAATTAAAAGCTCCTGATCAAAAATACGATAAAGTATCCAAACAGATGAGTCGGAATTTATTTTAATATTTCTCGCTTTTGCAACAGGAACAATACGAAGATCACGACTGTCCAAGGACCGGATCTGCTTTACAATAATTGCATAATCACCGGGACTGATCCCATCAAAGGATCCAAGGTTAAAAACAGCTGTCTGACCGCTACTAGATTGATTAAGTAATCTCGCCTCAGAAAGAGCCAGGACTTTAGAAGTCATAACCAGAAGCGTTATAAAGAGTCCAATCATCCGTAACATGCTCTCAGTCTTCCTTAAAAAAAAACTATTCTTAAAATATTGTGACACCCATTTAATGGTATGAAAACACTCAATTTTCTCCCATTGTCATAAAAATCAATAAACTTTAAGTCCTTGATAAAGCATCGCAAAAATTTTATAAAGAATCATAATTTCCAAAAAGGAAGAAAATCATGGGTTTCAGATCTAAAAGAAGACGAGAAAAAGTAACTTATAACTATCAATGCTCCCTGACTGGGGAAGAGTTTGTCATGACTGAAAAAGCGGAAAACCCTAAGGATCTTCTTTCAGTTAAGGCCTATTATGAAATGAACCCTGATATGGATGATCGTCCGGCCGTTATTAAAAAGAAACTTGGAATTCCAACACCAGAAGAAAAGCAATAGTTGAGGTAGAAGATGGAAAGACGCAAAGTCATCATCATTGGAACTGGCCCTGCAGGCCTCACCGCCGCTATCTATGCTGCTCGAGCTGATTTAAAGCCTCTCATTCTCGAAGGTCATGAGCCTGGCGGTCAGCTAACCCTGACAACTGAAGTTGAAAACTTCCCTGGCTTTGAACATGGGGTTATGGGTCCTGAACTCATGGCTAACATGAAAAAACAGGCTGCGAGATTTAATGCCGAGTTTAAGTCAGTTATGTGTACTTCTGTTGATTTTTCAAAGAGACCATTCACTGTAACAGACTCTAGCGGAGCAAGTTACCTTGCCGATACGGTTATTATTTCCACTGGTGCTTCAGCTAAATGGTTAGGTCTCCCAAATGAAAAAGAACTAACTGGTCGTGGAGTTTCTACTTGCGCTACCTGCGATGGTTTCTTCTACCGTGATAAAATTGTCCACGTTGTTGGTGGTGGTGATACGGCGATGGAAGATGCTACTTTTATCACGAAATTTGCTAAAAAAGTTTATATTGTCCACCGTAAGGATACTCTTCGCGCCTCTAAGCCTATGCAGGAGCGTGCATTTAAAAATCCTAAAATTGAATTTCTATGGGATTCGGCAGTTACTGAGATTCAAAGCAACCAAAGTGGCGTCTCTGGGATAACTGTTGAAAATTTAAAAACTGGTGCAAAAGAACAACGTCCAACAGATGGTTTGTTCTATGCGATTGGACATCAACCGAATACATCGTTCCTTAATGGTCAGATTACTTTGGACAATCATGGATTTATCAAGACGAACAATGGGCCGGAAACTAATATTCCAGGCGTATTTGCTTGTGGAGACGTTCAGGACTCATATTATCGTCAGGCCATTACGGCCGCTGGTTCAGGTTGTCAGGCAGCAATTAAAGCCGAGAGATTTCTAGAAGGCCATTAATCAGTGGTCGAAAAAATAAAGCATTTTAAATCCCGTTTTTTACAATTCTACCAGCACCATGAGGTGCTGGTTTCAATTTGCTTCTTCATAATTGGTTTTGTCTTTGATCTAATTACTTTGGGAAGGATTGACGATCTTGTTAATCTTATCCAACAAGCCGTTTATCTTTTAATCCTAGGCACTCTTCTTATTTATGAAATAAGAATAAAGTCAGGAAGCTTTATGCTTTCAGAAAAAGGTAAAAAATTCTGGAATTATCATGACCTTATAGTCCATTTTCTTTTTGGTTCACTACTATCAGTCTACACAATTTTTTATTATACATCCGCTTCGGCCGTGACTTCTTTCATGTTCATCATGCTACTTGCAGGGCTTATGCTGGCCAATGAGATTCCACATTTTCAACGAATTGGACTACCAGTAAGAATTATTCTTTTTTCAATTTGCGTTCTGTCCTACTTTTCTTTTTTCTATCCAATTCTTATGGGCCATGTTGGTGCAATCCCCTTCTGGCTTGGGTTTCTTACTTCAGGACTTGTACTGGGGTTAGTTTGGAAACTTAATTTTAAAGGCTCTCAATCTGTGGCGTTTCTCAGAAGAAACGTCCTGATTCCGGCCGTAAGTGTACACCTCTTTTTTTTAGCAGGCTTCTATACATCACTTATTCCACCTGTCCCTGTGGCGGTAAAAAAAATCGGAATCTATTACGACCTCGTAAAAGAGGATGGAAAATATATAGGGTCCTATATTGGTCACTTTTGGAATTTTTGGAGCAAGGGCTCTCAAGAATTTAATTCAAGACCTGGTGACAAGGTCGTTGTCATCTTGTCGATTTTTTCACCGTCTAACTTTCAGGATAAGGTCTTTTTAAAATGGTACTTTGATGATCCCACAGATGGCTGGACTCTCCATGACAGCATCCCCTTAAAAATACTCGGTGGACGCGAAGCTGGCTTTAGAGGATTTGGATCTAAATCAAATTTTCAGACGGGAGATTGGAAGGTAGTTGTAGAGACATCAGATGGTCGCGAGGTTGGAAGAATCAAGTTCACAATTGAAGCTGACGACTCCTCTTCTCCTCGCGAATTTAAAAAAGATTACTTTTAAAGCTTAATATCAACAATCAATTCACCATCAATATTTCTTAATTCGTACGTCTGATACAAACTCTTATAAAACTCGGTTTTGGATTCATTACAATCCTTCAAATCATTCAATTGAAACTTAAATGTTTGTAATCCATTTACACGGATAAAGTTATTCATCGTGATATTAACCAGTCTCTCCCCTCTTAAGACAGAGACATCAGCATCACGACTGCACTCATTGAAGACAGATAAATCATTAATAACAATTTCAATATTCTGGGGAAAATTTTTGATAGATTTTTCAATCTGCCAGGTCATATCGCAATAAGTGCCACCATCCTGACAACTAAGAGGATCAATGGTCATTTCTGTATTGGCCACTTCATCAACTGGAGGTTGCTCACAACTGACACAGATAAATAAAATCAGCATACATAAAGATAAGCTTTTCATCCGAACCCCTAGTCTAAATAACTAATAATATTAAAAGTTTTTCAATTCCAAGGAGATTTGACAAGTAAAATATACTAAGTGATTCCCGAGCAAAAATGACCAGTAAGAAATACCTTTGACACATTACCTAGAATTTTGAAAAAATGAATGAGTCAACTCTTTGCTAAAGGATTAGCAAAGAAGAGATAGCAAACTTTGCGAGAAACCAAGGAAGGTGACATGCAGATGAATTTATT
>CANHJD010000027.1 GCA_947461145.1 Bacteriovoracaceae bacterium | reverse complement strand
GCAACCACAGACAAAAATGGACTTGCAACTTTCTCAAACTTTACTCTAAGTCAATCTGGAACCGTAACTATAAGTATTTCAAGTTCTGGATTAACTTCAACGACTTTTAGTTTAAATGTACTCAACGAAACCATCGGTGCACCTTGTGCACTTGAAGATTCTCTTTTTGAAACTGGCCAAGGTGGATGTAGAGATAAAACAAGCGGTTTAGTATGGGGCTCAGTAGGGACAACATCCATACTTTGGTATACTGCCATCTGGGATAGTACTCTAGCTGGAGCACCAGTAGTAGATTCCGGAGATTACGGCAGAACGCATGATTACGCTGAAAATCTATCAAGTGAAGATTGCGGCACATTTTGTGATAACTCCAGTAATACAACTCAGACAGCTTCCCTGAATACCATTGGTTATTGCAAAAGCTTAAATGAAGGTGGCCAAACAGATTGGAGAGTTCCAAGTAAAGCGGAATTATTATCTTTATACAACAATGGTAGTTCTAGTCATATTTCAGGAAGTTTGGCCCGATGGTTCTGGACATCATCAAGTTTGGCCAGTGATAAAACCTATGCTCATTCAATAAGACTTTCTGATGGGGCAAATATGCCTCTCGGAAAAAATACTATTTATAACGCAAATGTAGGCTACACTTCAGCTTTCCCCATCTGTGTTCGAGGCGGAAGAACCAATATTTCAAAACTTGCAGTAGTTTCAGCACCTACAATCATGGGTATGGATGGAACTGCCACGTCCACTTTCCAAATTAAATTGATGGATAGTTTGAATAATAATGCGATGGCCTCTGGAATTACTGTTACTGTGTCTTCATCAAGTGGAACTCTCTCTGGAGCGACAACTGCTGTGACGAACTATCAAGGAACTGCGACATTCAATCCTTTCTCCATCTCTGGTGCAAGCGGTACAGTTACTTTTACTTTCTCTGCTCCAGGATTAACTAGCACTACTACTTCTGTTAATTTAAGAACAGGAGTTGGTATTCATATTTGTGCAGCCGAAAACTCACGCTTCAAATCTCAATATGGTGGGTGCCATGACTCTGATACCGATCTTGCCTGGTCATCACCTTCTACGGCAGGCGTAACTTGGCATCAGGCCATCTGGGATTCTTTAAGTTCAGGTTCTCCAGCTACAGACGCAACTGATTACGGTAGAGTTAATGATTATGATTCAGCCTTTCTTCCTACTGCTGGAAACTATGACTCTTCGGCAACAGCATATTGTAAAAGTCTCACTGAAGCGGGTTACTCAGACTGGCGAGTACCAACAAGGGATGAATGGGAAAATGTTCGAGTGAATAATTTAGCAAGAACATATTTTTCTTCAACGATTATTCCACTAACAGGTGGAGCAGGATCAGGTTGCTATTGGTCTTCTAGCACACTGGCTTCAGATCCAACTCAAGCTTACTATATTGGTCTCTGGAGCACAGGTTCACTACAAACCACGACTAAAACTTCTTCTACAACGACTGGATCAGGTGGAACAAGCTGTGATAATCAAAGCAGTTCAAAAAACATCCGCGTAGTTTGTGTCAGAGATAATTCACCTTGATTTTTGAAGTCCAGAAAAAGCCTCTTTAATCTTTATTTTAGAAATTTCCTGATTGCAAGACTTCGCGCAAATTTGTACCAAAAGATGGCAGGCATTTTTTCGATCAACCCGGTCCATGACCTTAAATGTGAGACCTCTCGGCAGTAAAACTTCTTTTTCAAGAGAATTAATCAGAATACCTGGATGAGATTTTGTATCAGAATATAAGTATAAGATGCCTGAGCCATTTTTAGAGTCTGAGTTTATTCCAGCAAAACCGGCCGCAACTGAAAATTGGACAGATGTAGAAACAAAGGCCTTATCCGTAAATTCTTCGCCCTTAGAGTAGCACTGCTTATTTCTAAACTCGAAAGTGACACCTCTAAAGGTCATGAGGTTATCTGGTAGTGTTGCGAGCTTGGTGATGCCTGAATCCATATTGAGGATAGATGCTTTAAGGGCTTCGGGACTTTCAAAATAATAGAGCTCCTCAGATTCTCCCGTTCGTAAGTATTTGTTAATTTCTGGGTAGATGGGATCATCATAATTGACATAACCATCTAGCGCCCAATGCTCATCCTCATTTATGCGGCCTTCTTTGTGTGCATCCCAAATCTCTTTATACCCCACAATCTTAGAGAGCTCCTCATATGAGTAAATAGGGGAGTGGCCGGCAAGCGCCAGATTTATACTCAAAAGAAGAGTTGCAAAAAGGAGCATGATTTTCATACTAAAATGATATCAAAGTTAATGGTCCAAATAGTATAGGATGTAAGATTTACGATGACTGTTTAGCTCTTAAACAGTCATCTAAGTCATTAAATTTAAAGGTTTACTTGTTTTTTGAACATCTTGTAATAAAGGCCTTGCTGCTTGAGGAGTGAATCGTGGTTTCCTTCCTCGACTATTTTACCTTTTGCCATGACATAAATTTTATCAGCATGGAGTACTGTATTTAATCTATGAGCAATAATGATCGTTGTAGATTTTGTACAAGTTGCCTTAATGTTATTCACAACAGTCTTTTCAGTAATACTATCTAGTGCAGATGTTGCTTCATCCATGATAATAAGTGACGGATTTTTGTAAATAGTTCGGGCAATATTTAAACGTTGTTTCTGTCCACCGGACATACCAGTTTCACCATCTTCACCAAGTATAGTTGAGTATCCGTTTTTCATTTTTAAGATAAATTCATTCGCGAGTGACATTTCTGTCGCATTCTTGACCTTCTCGAAGCTGAATTCTTTTTCCATAGCAATATTTTCCAAGACGGTGCCACTAAAAATTGAGCTCTCTTGAAGAATCATTGAGATGTTTTCACGTAAATTTAAAATATCAATATCTTGCACTCGACTGCCAGCAATTGTTACTTCCCCTTTAACAGGCTCGTAAAGACGATTAATAAGTGAAGTAATGGTAGATTTACCACTTCCACTTAAACCTACGAATGCTACAGTTTCTCCTTCTTTTATAGTTAGGTTTATGCCTTTTAGAATCCATGGTGAAGTTTCAGATCCATACCTAAACCAAACATCTTTAAAAGTGATATCTCCCTTTTTAAATTCAACTCTTTTTCCTGCTTTTCCCTCATCAGTCTCTACTTTGCATGTTAATAAATCATCAATCTTTTCTAATGATACGAAGGCCCTATTAGCATCATCCCAGTCTTGAAAAATTTGCAGGACTGGCTCAATAATATTACTAATGAGGGAACTAATTGCAACAACCTGCCCCAGACTTAATTTACCTTTAGTGAACAGGTAGATTGAAAAGACAAGAAAAGTTAAACCAACAAAGCGTTGAAAAAGTCCGTTGAAGACAATTAAGTTTGATACAGCAATCTGATTTTTAAATTCAATTTTCTGGAATTTTGAAAATCTGTCATACCATTTCCAGTGAGAGGCATTACCGCCGCCAAGTGAAATGATCGTATCCATATTCTTGACCAGCTCAAAAAGAGTTGATTGCATTTTTGACTTGATTCCGAAAACCTCTCGAAAACCTGTCATTAATTTTTTCAAGATACGAGAAAGTGGAACCATTGCCAAAATAACAAAGAAAATAAGCAGGTAGAAAAGATTGATATTATAAAAATATAAGATAAGACCATAGGTCGCCAGTGAGATGATGTTAATTACAAATGAAATAGCTTTTTGAGATACAAACTGTCTAAGGTTTTCAAGTTCCGAGATTCGCGAAGAAATATCCCCCACATTTCTAACCATAAAATAGTTAAGTGAGAGTGAAAGTATCCTTCTAAAAAAAAGTGAGGAAAGTTTTAAATTTAATTTCGTGGAAATTCTTACCATCATTGATGTTCTGGCGATAAGCATGAGACCACAAAGCAAGTTAACAATAATTGCAACGATTGCAATTGTATTAAGTGCACTCTTGCTTTGATTAACAAGAGCATTATCAAAAATAAATTGTACAAAAATTGGTGGGGTTAATTGTGCTAAGAAAATAATTATACTGAAAACAAAAACTTCCGCTAAATCTCTATAATGATCTTTTATTAAAAGCAGGTATTTTAAATATGTCGATTTAGATTCAGGTATCTTAAAAAAATCATTTGTGGGCTTAATTAATAGCACATTCTTAGAATAGTCGACTTTAAACTCATCTATAGTTGCAGTAAGTAATCCTGATCCAGGGTCTGCGTAAGTTATATGAGTATCATTAATTTCATAAACAACAACGTAATGATAGGCCATAAGTGCGATAAAAGGAGTATGAAATTTTTGAAGTGCTTTAGTTCCACTCATTACACCAATGGACATAAAGCCCATCTTCTCTGCACCACGCTTAATCGCGAGCATTGAAGCTCCCTCTCGAGTGATGTGGATGAGATTTCTCCAGCTTGCTATGGGATGTTTTCTTTTATAATGGCTTGAAATCATGGCCATACAGGCAGCACCACAATCCATCATGTCGTGTTGTTGGATAGCAGCCTTCTTAGTAAACTTTCCCAAATCTTTGCGTACTATATCTTTATTAAATGCCTCGATTGGAATGCCATCATCTAGGTCGGGTTCTGTTTCAGTTTCTTCCTCTTGGATAGATTCTTGAGTCAGACTTTTTAATTCTGCTGATTTGTCTTTAATTAAATCAAGAATTTCAACTGAATTGAAAATTTCTTCTGAAATTGCATCAGCACTTTCTTTATTAATAAACCAGCACAGATTTTTTTCTTCTGAGAAAATTAGGTCATTATCCTGGTATGTGATAAACATGTTGCCTGGTTGGCATGTAAAAAGTTCCCTCGGCTTTTCCTCCAAAAGCATTGAGATTTTTATCTCATTTTGGATTGGGACGCAGATCCCGAGTTCGTTTTTCAATTCGGAAAAATCTTTTTCGACAAAAGAAGTTATCAACTCCTGAATTATTTTTTCGGGTATATGAAATAATCGCAGTGAGTTTTTTATATTTTGAAGTTCTTGCCTCGTTGTTATCCTTTGCAGGTATTCAATCCGATCTGGTATGGCAAATGATTTGAACTTATCAAAACTAATTGAAACAAATTTACAGTCCGTTTTTGTAAACCATCTAAATTTAGAATTCTCACTTTTTAAAAAAAGTGACTGAAGCTCCAGTGATCTGCCCGGAATTATTTTTTCAGCATGTCTTTCAGATTTTCGGTCCACTAAACTTGCCAGACCATCAAGACAAATAATCAAGTTATTTGGAGAGAAGTTGTTTTCAAAAAACTTATTTTCTTTTACTTCAAAAAACAAAGCTGATTCAATCAGTTCATTTAGATGATCTGTGGAGATAAAATTAAGCAAGGAATGTGAAATAAGGTCAGTAGAGATTTTCATATTTTACTTCATTAAATTCTCAATGTACTTCCAGTCAGTGTATATTTTAAGCTCCGTATAATCCTGCTCTAAAGCGACAAATGCATCGACAAGAGTTGTCACCCCTTGAATTCTCGTCCTGAAACCATTAATGAGGGTAAGTGTATCGATGTTTTTTACACCTTTTTGAGATTCGTTATATTTAATCTGGTTGTCTGAAGCTTCAAGTGCTTTTTGAGCAGATAGTATTAATTTCTTTCTCAGTTCAATTGACTTTCTAATCCTTGCAACTTCAGCTTTAAAAGTATTCTCAGTATAGAGTAGTCGAACTCTTGATGCTTCTTTTGAATAGGCCTGTGATAGAATTTCATCTCTAATTGTCGAAGGATCAAGCCCCCAATTAAGAGTTACACCGAATTCAAAAGCCTTATCATCATATGAAGTTCCAAGGCTCGTTGTGTTTCCGCGGGATACTTGGAGGTACGGTTTGAAATCAGGCAAGATTTTATTTTTAACCAACTTGTAAGATGATTCATTAAGTTGAAATACCGCTGTATTGATATGAAAGTTAGCATTAGACCTAAAGTTTGTAATCTTTTCATCCAGTTCATCTGTTTTGTAAAATTCTGAAATTTCTTCGATAAATGATTTTGTGAATTCACATTGAAACTTATCCTTCACTTCGTCGAGTAGTTCATTCCCAAGGTTTAAATTTATTGTGTTAAAGTAATTAACGAGTCTATTTAAATCATTATCTAAACTTTGTTTTTGTGCCTCATTTGAATTTAAAAGCTCCCGGATATTGAGAACATGAGAAAAAGTAACCATGTTGATTTTAAACGCCAGATCAATTTTTCTTTCTGCTTCTTCTAATTTAATTTGGTTAGATTGTGTAAATTGAATCCGGCAGTTTAAACTGTAAAGATTCAAAAGGTTTTGCTGTATTTGACGATAGGTGTTGTTAAATTCATTAAGACTCTGAGTGAATTGGCGATAACTTTGGGCTTTGGCCTGTTGATTTCTTAGATAGCCGTTAGACCTGTCACCATTTTTTAGGACATCAAATTCAAGTTTTGCTCCAAAATTAGATGTATGATTTTCAAACGTTTTAATTCCTGAGCCTGTTAAAGCCTCAACCTGAGAATCTTGTTTCTGTACGAAGACCGACGGGGAAAGACTATTTAACATTCCATTACGTTCTAGGATGTATTTTGATTCAAGTGAAATCGTTCTGTCCTGTATAGTCCTGGAACCTAATGAGCTTGTTAATGTATTACCTAGATCATTGTTTGATTTTTGTGTAGCTGTAAGGGCCGTTGCTAATTGATTTTGTTCACTACTACTAAATGCTTTTCTTGATGAATTAATAGGCTTTGTAACCTGAGTAAAATACTCTAAACGCAAAAGCTCTGTCGGTTTTTGCCTAAAGTAATTGACTATATTGTCAGAGTTTGCCCCAAATGCCAAAGGAGCTACAAAATAAAAAAGAGAAAAAATCATATGCAACTTCAAATGTTGATTTTAGTTATAACTATTGTAAACTAATTTTAAATATTTACAAAGATTATAGAAAATGGAAGAAAATAAAAGTCCTGGGCATGAAGCTCTAATCTATAAGCCCACAAAAGTTTCCTGGGCTCTTCATAGCGTTGTCATGCGAAAAGAGAGCCGGCTTGATCGAAATTTTTTTTATTTTTTAATCTTATCAATTTGCCTTTTGGTCTTATATGGATTTATTGCTCAAAAGGCGATCGTGATTGATACACAAGGCACTATTATAAATTCTTCTAATCCGCGACCAGTTTCGTCTGAAGCTGCATTCAAGGTAGAAAAGATCTTAATTCAAGATAATAAACAAGTGAAAAAAGGTGACATAATCCTTTATGGAATTGGTTATTTAGAACCTGCAGAAATGGAAATTGTCCAAAAGAGATTAACAATTATTGGCCAAATCCTTACCGTGAATCGAGAGGAGGGCTTTAAAAGAAATGCAGAACTAGAGCAAATAAATTCTAAAGTCGTTCTTAACGGTATAAAAGCTGTGGTTGATGATCAGATAATAGCAGAAGCTGTTCGCTTGCAAAATCTGGTGAATCGATACTTGCAAGCTTCAAAAACATTTATAAATTTGCCACTAATTACAAATAATCTTTCATATAAGATCAAGTCGACAAAAATAAAAATTTTCGAAATTGAGAAAAGAAAAGCCCAAGAAATGTTGGCTACAGAATATGAAGAATTAAAGTCTCAATTAATTGAGCTTGAGGCTACGTTGTCTGATAGAAAGCTTAATACAGAGAGAGAATTGGATTCTGTAGAATCGGAGCTTGCTGTTGAATTGCAATCCTTTACCTCAAAATTAAAAAAGAAAAATGATTCGATGATTTTTATTGCGCAAACAGACGGGATCATTCGTTATAATGAACTAACCTCCCAGGGACAGTTAATTTCTCCTGGAACTATCATTTATTATATTGTTCAGAATGAGTCAGAATTTGTGGCGGAATTAAAGATTCAAAATCGTGATATTTCTAAAGTTCAGAAGAATCAAGAAGTGAAGCTTGATATTGAGGCGTTTCCTGCAAGTGAGTATGGAATTCAAACCGGCCGCATTTCTGAGATAAATCAAAAGATTATAAAAAAAGAAGAAAATAATAATGCAAGAGAGTTTGTGGCAATCGTTAAGCTTGATAATCAATATATTTCTCATGGTGATAAAAAAATCTATGGTATAAGAAATGGAATGGTTTTAAGTGCAAAAGTAGTCACAAAATATGAAAAGATGATTGCCTTCGTAATTAAAAAGTTACTCCAGATTAAAGATGAGTACATCGGTGATTAATGTCATTTAATCAAATTTTCTCTAAAATTTTTAAAAAAAGCATTTTTGAGCTCCTGCCCGAACTAAAAGATGTTGCTTTCTCCGAGGGGAGTATAAAAGTTATACCACCCAACACATTGATTGTTCCAAAAGGGTCTATACTTAGAGACTTGATAATTCCACTGGATGCTGAATTAAAAATGGAAAAGGATAGTCAGGTAACTTTTCTAAGAGCTGGTCGCTCCCTTGCTCTTCAAAATCTCCTTTTCAAGACACCTGTTGATTATGATTTTAGTTCGATTGATAAAACTCGTGTTTTTATTCTGCCGTTCGAGGCCCTAGAGAAATATTTAGAAATTAATCAAACTGCAAAGAAATACCTTCTTAATATCACGTCAAGCCCTGGATGCAGGAGTTTTAAACGATATCTTGAGGATAAGGGGTTAAAGCAGGATAGTATTGTTCATTTAATTTCTCTCGCGAGGGATATTCAGCCTAATGACGCTATTGAAAGATTTGGTAAAGATATAATTCTTATTGAAAGTGGAGATGTTCTTTTTAATTTGGACGACTCTGGATATCTAATTGTGGACAGACTTTCTACTGGTGCATTTTTTGGTAATTCTTTTTTAAAATCAGCTTATAAAAAACCATTTTCAATTAATTCTATAAACGGACGTCTTAAATCTATACCAATAGATTTAATCCAGCCTCTGCTGACAAAAAACTACGATATTGATTCTTTGGTTTATGAGCCATTTGTCAAATTAGAAATAGCAAAACTTTTTTTTGATTTTTCAGATTATGAAACTACTACAAATATTCCTGGTGAAAGTATCGCCCTCGAGAATGTTGTAGATTTTATTGAGACTGATTTCCCATTTCATCAAATGCTTAATGTTTCAAATGACTTTGAATCGATTTCGGCGAGTGTCTATCACGCCTTGCTATTTTTTAAAAGAAACCCTTCCTTGGATAATATAAAAGCAGGTATTCTTTTTAATGGTCAAAAGCTGACCGCCGCGTCTTTGGGGAATATTTTTTTTGAGCATGGGATAGAGTCCATTCAAGTGAGTTACACAAAAGATTCTCTTGATGAATTCAATTCTCCCTTTGTTTTTTTTGTAGGAAATAAGTTGTGTTTTTGTTTGGGACGCTCTTCAAAAGGATTTATCATCCTTGATCCTTCTGCGGGATTTAAAGTCCTTCAGAAGAAAGATTTTGCAAGCCTAGACTGGAGTGGGGATATAACGCTATTAAGACCCAATCTTTTTTTTGAGTTTAGAAGTGATTCGTCGGATAAGATTTCAGATTCACATCAGGAAGATTCGACTTTTAAAGTTAAAAAGATAATGGAAATTATCATTTCTATGGTTCTTTCAGATAAGCAGTTTATAGGTAAGATTTTACTTTGCTCTGGATTGATTTTTGGCGTTGATATTTTAGTGCCTCGTGTTTCACAGTATTTGTTAGATGAAGTTTTAAAAACAAGTGACAATAAAACACTTGTTAGCTTAGTCGTTTTAATGGTTGTTCTCTATTTGTGTTCAGTTATCTTAACTTACTTTAGAACCTTTCTTGTTAATGCATGGGGAGCAAAGTTTAATGATAAATTTACCTCAAGTATTATATCTGTAATTTTCTCTAAGAAGACTTTCTCTGGCAAAAAAGTTCGAATAGGGGACGTAATGCAACGTTTCGGAGAAATTGATGATGTAAGAGCATTTTTTGGACCAGAAACAATAACGACTGTTATCAATGTTTTCTCAATGTTTGCCTATATCGCAATATTATTCACCTATTCAATTAAAATTGCTCTCGTACCAATTGCTTTTTTAATTATTATCATGCTCACACAATTCATTTTGAAGAAAAAAATGAGGGCGGTTTATCACTTGCTTTTTGAGTTAGGTAGCAAGAAAGAAAGTTTTTTGGGCGAAGTTATTTCCTCAATGGCGACGGTAAAGGCTTTTAATTATGAAAAAAAGTTATCATCTGACTGGGATGAAACACTTGTTTCAACTTCTGCCCAAGAAAAAAAAATAGCCTCTCTTAGTTCCTTGTCATCCTCATTAACATCTTTTTTTAACCAATTACTCTATATCGTAGCTATGTGGCTAGGTGTTTATACGCTCCTTGATGGTAAAGCTGATTTTTCTCCTGGAGAAATATTTGCAATGTCACAATATTTGCAGAAAGTTCTTAATCCATTAAACTCAATGGTTGGCTTTTTTACTCAGTACGAAGATGTCAAAATTTCAATTGGTAAAATCTCTGATCTTATTCCAATTACCCCGCAAACTGAAACTAACTTTAGGCAGGCAATCAGACTCAACGGTAAAATAAAATTGAATAATGTTTTTTTCCGATACAGCGAAGATGGGGCAAATATTTTAAGAAATATTAACCTCACTCTTTATCCTAATCAGAAGGTTGCCATTGTAGGACCATCAGGCTCAGGAAAAACAACTTTGGCAAATATTATTGCAGGTATCGAAAAGCCTAGCTCTGGTCAGATCTTATTTGATGATGTTGAAGCCGACTCATTATCGGAGAGCAGTTTAAAATCTCAAATAGGCTATATTCGTCAGCAAAATGACCTCCTCTCAGGGTCACTTGAGGCGAATATTGCATTTACAGACTCCTCCCCTCAATCTGAATACCTTGACCGTGCTGCATATCTCTCAGGGTCTATGCTTTTCATAGACGAATTTCCTCAAAGATTTAAAACAGAGCTAGCCGAAGGTGGCACTGGTTTATCGGGAGGGCAGAAACAGAGAATTGCAATTGCGAGATCGATTTATAATGATCCAAAGATACTCATCTTTGATGAAGCTACCTCTGCACTCGATTCTGAAAGTGAGAGTTTTTTGCTTGGGAAGCTTGATGAGCTTTGTAAGAACAAGACTACAGTTATTATCGCCCATCGCCTCAGTACCATAAGAAGAGCGGATACGATTGTTTGCGTTGATAATGGAGAAATCGTACAAGTTGGAAGTCACCAGGAGCTAATAGGCGTTCAGGGTCTATATAGAGATCTTTTTTTAGAGCAGGCCGGCGGGGAATAAGATTTGCCCCTCGTTTTATAGAGGGGCAAAAAATTAGAACTTATTTACAGTGTCGATTACAAAATCAATTTCAGCTTGTGACATATAGGCAAAACAAGGCAGATTAATTACCGATTTTGCGATCCAATCTGCATTCCCATGAGAAATTTTACCACCAAGATGGGCCGTTGCCCCTGGTTGCTCGCTCATAGCACCTGGATAAACAGTACCATATCCAATGTCATGCTTTTTGAGATATTCGATAAAGGCTGGTCTCGTCTCTGGTGTCATCAGCGCAACAGATAGATATCCATTTTCCCAAACATTAGAAGCTGGTGATATAAATTTAAGTTTAGGGTTGTTGATTCTGTCACGATATTGTTGAGTCACTACACGTCGGCTTTCAAGGCGAGCATCTAAATGCTTAAGAGATTCATTCAAAAAATTTGCTTCATAAGCACCGAGACGTGAATTCCAGCCAATATAGCCGTGCTCATAATGGCTTGTTCTTCCATGGTTAATAAGTTTTTGTGATGTTTGCGCAATTTGAGAACTAGTTGTAAAGATCCCGCCAGCATCACCACTTGCACCTAATACTTTCGCTGGATAGAAGCTTGTTGTTGCAACAAGGGCACTAGTAAGGAGACTTTGATTATTGATTTTTACGCCTATTGCTTGAGCACAATCTTCAATAAGAATGACGCCTTTTTCTTCACAAAGTTTTCTGATCTCAAGTGTTTCTGGACAAGCCCAACCGTAAAGATGAACTAGAATAGCAGCTTTCGGATTAAATTTTTCAATCGCTTCTTTCACTGCGCTGGCAGTTAGATGAAGTGTTTCTTTAGACACATCGATTGTGTATGGAACTGCACCAACATTAACAACCGCTTCAAAAGTTGCCCAAAATGTCATGTCAGGTATGATAACTTTATCGTTTTTTTCTACGCCAGCGGCTCTTAAAGCAACTTGAATGGCATCCGTTCCGTTAGCGCAACCTAAAGCGAATTCTGTTTTTGTGTAGTTTTTTAAACTTGATTCGAATTCGGCCACGATCGGGCCTCCTACAAAATGACCATTTTTCAAAAGAGCGGCGGTCTTTTCGCTGACTGTATCGTAGAAGTTATTTTCATAACGAAGAATATCAATAAAAGGCACTTTCATAGTTTTTCCTCAATTTAAATTTTTTATGGATTCTACTTAAAATTCCCTTTCTCAAAAAGGCAAAAGTCACAAGAACTTCATAAAACGCTCTTAAACTATGCCGCACACAGTCTTTTTGTCTTAAGGAATAATTAAAAAAGCAAGAGATTGTCCTTTTTTGTCAGTTATTGTATTACCCAAATCGGAATTTTTATAAACGACTAACGCCACAAGCCAAAAAAGGAATTAAATGAGAAGTTTAAAACTAAGCATCAGCATGCTTTTATCACTCTGTATTTTTGCGGTATCAACAGTTCCCGCAAATGTACAGGCCATCACAACGTCTAATTATAAAATGAAAGTTTCTTCAGAGAAAAAAATCTCAGATGCTTTTAACAAATTTCGTTATGACATGACAGTTGATTGGGACCAGAAAGATCCATACTTTAAACAACACGCTCAAACTGAGCTTGAAAACTCTCTTATGACGTTAAGAGCTGAAGGCGTAAGTGTTGAAGAAATTCAAGCTTATATGGAAAAAAGTATCTTAGATGCGAAAACAAAAACTGAATACCAGCGCTTACTTGCTGCTGTTAAAAAGCAAAATCTTAGCGAAGATGAAGCTGCGGAAGTTGCGATGAAATTTATGGAGAAAAATTACCGTCAAGGTGTAAATTTCTCTAGTGGCTCATCAATTAATTATAAGAAAGTGCTAGTTATTGTTGGAGTTGTTATTGTTGGTGTTGTTACATATTTAATTATTAAGAAATGTAAAAAGAATGATACTTCTTCTACATCATCTTCAAGTTCTAGTTCATCAAGCTCATCAAGCACTTCAAGTTCATCTAGCTCATCTGACAGCTCAACAACTGGTGGCGACGATAGCTCAAGCTCATCTGACAGCTCAACAACTGGTGGCGACAACGGGAACAATGGGAACAATGGGAACAATGGGAACAATGGGAACAACGGGAACAACGGGAACAACGGGAACAATGGGAACAATGGGAACAATGGGAACAATGGGAACAACGGGAACAACGGGAACAATGGGAACAATGGGAACAATGGGAACAACGGGAACAACGGGAACAACGGGAACAATGGTAGCAATGGCGGAACAAACGCAAACAATGGTTACGGAAATGGTGATCAGGATGCTCCAGGCGGTTCTTGTACTCATAACAATGCAGAAAATTCAGGCTGCCAAGCATAGTTTTTAAAAATCCTAAAACTTATGAAAGGGGCACAGATTGTGCCCCTTTTTTTTAGAAAACGGAGAGGGCTATATATCTATGTCAAAAATTAAAAAAGTTGTGATTTCCTTGTTTATTATTTTTAATCTAATGACGATGATCAGAGTGCACTTGCCACTACAAAATAGATTCTTCTCAAAGATTTATATACCAATCGATTTTTACCTATCATTCTTTAGTATTTATCAGGACTGGATGATGTTTGCTCCAGACCCAATGAGGAGCAGTGTTCACGTGAGGGCCGAAGTTGAATTTGATGACGGGTCTAAATCTCATTACACATTTCCTCAAAACAAGGATCTCAATATTTTTCAAAAATATGCCTATGGTGAAAAGTTTAGAAAGATTGTGTCTGATGGAATAAGAAAAGACAGCAATAGCTTCCTTTGGAGAGATACTGCAAAATTTGTTTTGAGAAATTTAAAAAATGAAAATTATTATAAAATCCCATTAAAGGTACATTTAGTCAGATTCTGGGATGAGGTTCCAAACCTAGAAAAGGAATTCCGGCTTCATACCTATACGTCCAAGAAATTTAATCAATATCGCTTCTATACCTATGAGGTCCTCTGATGGAATCAATAAAAAAAATAATAGGTGTATGGGATCGATTTTTCTTTCAACCACTACCAGTTGATAGTATTTCTCTCTTCCGAATCATTTGGTGTAGCCTGATCTTAATCGTTGCTCTATTTGATTTAGGTAACGTTAATAATTTCTATGGCCCTCATTCTCTCATTTCTCTTGAAACAGTGCGGGAACAATTTAATTTTACACATCTCAACATATTTCATCTTTTTAATTCAAGCTATTCGATTATATACAGCATGTTTGTTCTATATTTTATCGCTATCATCTTTTCAATTCTAGGTCTTTATACGCGACCAGCATTGATCATCGTTTTGGTATGTATGACCAGTTTTCACCAGAGGAACATTTGGTTATTAAGTTCCTCTGAGCTTTTAATGAGAATCGTTACTCTTACGCTTGTTTTTTCACCTTGTGGTCATGCCTTTTCTATTGATTCTGTTTTGGGCAGAAAATATGCTCAGTTCAACCGACTTAAGAATTGGAGCCCTTGGGCCTTGAGACTCCTACAGATTCAGCTTTCTGTAGTATATGTTTGGACAGTTATTCAGAAATTAAAAGGACAAACTTGGATTGATGGAACCGCTCTCTATTATGCAACCAGAATTGAGAGTATGAGAAATTTTCATATTCCATTTCTTTTTGACTGGATACCATTTCTCAAATTAGCAACTTGGGGGACGCTTCTGTTAGAACTCTGTCTAGGTATACTAATTTGGAATAAAAAATTTACAAAAAAAATAATTATCTTGGGAGTTTTCTTTCACCTCTTTATCGAATACACAATGATCATTCCCTTTTTTGAGTGGGTGATGATCTTGTTACTACCGCTCTTTGTAGACTCTCGAAATGTAAACGCTTTTATGGGGAAAATAATTCTTCAATGGACTGATAAAATAAAGTTAATGAATCTAGATAATACATTAAAAGAAAAATTTGTCTGGTTATTCACTGGAACAAAGAATGAATAAATTAATTCGGCTACTAAGTAATGGACTCATTGTTTTCTATCTTGTGGTTATCTATTTTTCGGGAGTGCCTGAATCAAACACCTTGAATTCAAGACTGAAAAAAAAGACCACTGATATTGCTTTCCTCCTAGGTATTTGGCCTAGTTGGTCCATGTTTGCACCCAACCCAATCAAATTTGACTCTAAGACTTTCGTAGAAATTACTTATCGAAACGGTAAGACAATCTTGAAAGATATTGAGGAGGATCCTACTGGGATATTGGCCCCATTTAGGAAGGCAAGATGGATGAAGTACTCTCAAGATAACCTTAGAAATCCAAACCAGAAAGGGTTACTTGCCCCATCTCTTAGATATCATTTTGCCAAATATAATAGCCCTGAAAATCCAGTCGTGGGATTAAAAATACTTCGCAAGTGGTGGGATGTTCCAGTATTTAATGAGTCTGCTCCCTTGATCCCATTAAATTCAAATTTAAAAAGAAATGAATCTCAAGAAATTCTCATTTCTGAAAAGTACGAGAGCTAAAAATATGTTTGCAGTAACGAGTTTTATTCAGGGATGGAATAATTTTTTTTATGAAGAAGTTGATTCTTCATCATTGTGTCTCTTTAGAGTTATTCTTGGATTATTTTTGTTTATCAATGGAATTAGCCTTCTTCCTGATTTTGATATTTGGTACGGGATTGGTTCTAACTCCCTATTGCCGCTTAATGATTCTTTGAATCTCTCAACAACTTTACGCTTAAATCTTTTTAAATGGATGTCACCAACTGAATCTTCAGCATGGTTTATCCTAATCGCATACATACTATGTTCATTTTCTTTTATGATTGGTTTTAAGACGAGGGCGTCAGGCATTTTTTGTTTTATTTTGCTCGTCTCTCTTCAGACGCGGAATTATTCAATTTTAAATAGTGGAGACACATTGATGAGGTGTCTCCTCTTTCCGCTAATGTTTTCTCCTGCGAACCGAAAATATTCTGTAGATGCCTACTTATTAAAAAAATCGGGAGTTGCAAAAAGTGATTTGATACCAGTGACATTTTTAAGATTACTCCAGTTGCAATTTTCCCTTGTCTATCTTGCCACAACTCTTTTTAAGTTAAAGGGTTACGATTGGGTCGACGGTACGGCGATTTATTATACTGCACGGCTTGAAAACTTCAGGCGCTTGGCAATCCCTGGTATTTTTGACTACGCAATTCTCTGTAAGATATTAACTTGGTCAGCACTCTTTGTTGAGTTTTCTATGGGCTCTTTAGTCTGGGTAAAAGAGTGGCGGCGTTGGGTTCTTTTATCTGGAATCATTCTTCATTTAGGAATTGAACTCACAATGAGCATTGGTCTTTTTGAATGGATCATGATGGGGGCCTATGTTTTGTTCCTGCAGAAAAATGAAATCGATTTTTTTAAGTTTTGGAACAAAGCAAAAATATAAACATCAACAATTTTTTAATTCATTAATAATATCTTCAGATTTGAGTTATTTAATTTTGTTCATCTTATGCTGACTTAAAACCTGCATCATCAGTAAAAATAACAATCCCAGCAACGGGTTAATTTTTCAACAAATGAGGTTTTGAATGAAGTTTATGAGAATGCAAACAAGTCTTGTGTTAGCGCTTTCCATTTTTGCGAATACGGCACTTCCTTTAAACGCTCAGGCATCCACGATGCAGGAGTATCATAAATCCCTAGAAACAAGTGAGACACGCATTGAAAAAGTATTCAATAAGTACAGATATGAAATGACAGTTGAATGGGACCAGCAAGATCCATACTTTAAAGAGCACGCTCAAAAGGAGCTTGAAAACTCCCTAGATGAATTAAAAGCTACAGGAATAAGTGATGCAGACATTGCAAAAGTAATGGAGAAGAATCTCTTAGACGACCAGGCAAAGAAGGAGTATGCACGACTTCTTACGACATTGAAAAAACAAAATGTTTCAGAGGACAAGGCAGCCGAGATGGCCTCAGCTTTCATGGAAAAGAACTATCAGAGAGGTGTGAATTTTAGCTCTGGTGGGTCAGTTAATTATAGACGCGTTATGATTATTGTAGGAGTGGTTATTGTTGGAGTCGTGACTTATCTGATTATCAGAAATCACATGCATCATCATTCAGGTTCAACAACTGGTGGAACAACTGGTGGAACAACTGGTGGAACAACTGGTGGAAGTACAAATGGGGATAATGGTCATGATGGACAAAATGGTAATAATGGTTACGGGAATGGTGACCAGGATGCTCCAGGTGAATCATGTGAAAATAATAATGCAGAAAATTCTGGCTGTGCTGCTTAGTTGAAAAAAAAGTTTAAAGAAGGCACCCCATCTGGGGTGCTTTTTTTGTTTAAAAGCCTTTCTTACCAAAAGCTTCATAGAGCTTTAATTTATCTCTTCGTGGGCTTGAGCACTTCATATCACATGCATCCAAAATTGATTGGATTAGATGATGATTTATAGTTGCTGTATTTGTATTCAAGTGAGTCCTTGCTTCAAAAACAAGTTCATTTGCAGTTTTATCTCCAAGGACTTCTCTTACATCCCAAAGAACAGAAAGTACAAAGTCAGAAGTCGCAGCACGATTTGATTCATACCAATGCGAATAATTTTGTCTACTCTGAGTTTCTTTCCCAGCGGCATTACTATGACCTTTGACCCTTGCATAGATTGTTTTTTTCTTTGCTATGGCGGCAGCGTAATAATCGGCTAAACCCTCTACTACTGGAGTTGAGTGGGACATTTCTAAATAATCGCTTAAAACGACGTGAGCATATTCATGATAAATCACTTCTGGAACCATCGCCGTATCTAAGTAATAATATTTTTCAATAAAAAGGCGATCTGTGTGTTTGGACCCTTCTATAACTGCTTTAGTTAGGGCAATTGTGCCTGCAAAACGAATCACATCCATCCATAAAGGGTTTGCAGCATAGGTTGGATAGAAAATATGCTCTATTAGGGATTGATTAAATTGATTCCTAGTATAATTCAAAAATGGCTCTTCAAGGGTAGTCAGGGAAACTGTTAATGGATTAGGGCCAATTCCTTGCAGATCTTTTGTTTCAACTTTTTTCATTGGTCGAAACCAAATTTCATTATTCCACTGGCTTTGTCTATCAGAGGGGAGCCAGTCTGGTGTTTTTCCCGCAGGTATGGACACGGCATTGTTAAATTGAGGAGTCCTATTATCGTTAGCAAAATGTCCAAGTTCATCGTAAAGATTTTTAATTTCTAATCTTATAATAAGCTTTCCAATCTTTTGTTTCACTGACGCATCTATCTCATCGCGCCAAAACTTACGCGCCAGAGTCAGATGGTGATAAACAGTTGCGGCCTTCGTTACAAGTTGATTGTCGCTGTCATCAAAATGAATGGCTTCATTTGATTTACCTTTAACAATCTTAAAGAATTTTCCATCAAAAGATTTAGCACTCTCAAGATCTTCAAGGTAGACCTTCCTAAAGGTGGTCTTGTTAGACCTTGTCTTCCTTTCTAATACAAGAAATGAAGGTGATTCTTGGGCTATAAGATTTGATAGGTAGAGAAAACTAAATGCAAAAATTAATACGTATTTCATATAATATCCTAAATGACCACGTTCCAGTTATCGTCTGGTTCGGCCTGCTTTTGATTTTTGTTTAATTGTATTTGAGTCACAGCAAGTGCAATCGCACCCACTACATTCCATGGGGGCGGCAAATAGAATGATGCCGTTCCTAAAATTGTAAATGTAAAGGATGCATAGATTTTCCACTTAGGATCCTTAGGGTTCCAGAAGTCTTCAAATTTTAAAATTAATTCGAGCTCTTCTGCTTTGATTAATCCAGTTTCATATGCTGCAGAGACGAGGTCTTCATAGCCAATGTTTGTATTTCTAAAAAGGTCTGATCTCATAACCTCGGCCATATCTTTCCGAAGCATTTTTATTGAAAGCCTATATCTTTCCATCGGAGAAAGAACGTACGTTTCAATTTCAGACTTGGGAGAGTTTTCAAATTGAAAATTGATGGAAACATTATGTGCGTCCATTCGTTTTGCTGTCTTTGAAATAATATCGGCTAGCATCATGACTTGAGTGCTATCGAATTCTTTATATAATCTTCCTCTTTGAGTGAGCTTATCTCGTCTTATGACATAGGTGTTTGAATATGATGATGGATCAACTTGAGGTACTCCTGTCGGAGATAATTTATCTTTTGCATTACTAATGATATCAAAATAGCGGTAAAGGTCTGTTGGCCAGTTTAAAACTTTTTCATCCAGCATCACTTCAAGACGATGGTAGACTTCCAAACTTATAATATTTTTTTCAAGAGCCAAATAATTTAGTTGTGAAATGAGCTTATCTCTTTTTCTAGTATTCTTCCAGGTAAGAACGCTTGCTATTTGAAACAGCTTTCGTGTGGAGCATGATGTGACTTCATCTGGGGTTGTTTTGAAGTCAGCATATAGTGTTTCAAGATCTATTTCACTTGTTCTTTCATTATCTCTATTAAATGGAGGAAGGAATGGTGCTTTTTTATTTTTTAGGGTTTGAAACTTTTGATCCAAACGAGAAGAAAAGATAATGTTTCGAAGAAGGATGTCGTCAATGAGGTTCGTCTTTCTAAGATAAAAGATAAAGGCTTCGAATTGATTTTCATCTTTAATTAATCCTGCACTGAGTGCATTCTTCTGAATTAGACGGCTAAAACCAAGGTCACAAAGTTCATCCTGATTCATAAATGTTTTTAAACTTTTTGAAAGGACGTTTTTTGATCTTCCAAAAACTTCTTGTCTGCCCTGTCCCTGACTTAGCCATCTTTCGATAGCGCGCTCATTTGAGTTTTTTAAGATTCGGGAAGATGCTTCTTTGTTGTTTGCTACAAGATCTAATTCTGAAGCATACGAAAAGATCGTAGGCACCAGAATCATGGCGATGAAGAGAAAATACTTATTCATAGAGGTTTCCTTTTTCGGTCTTAAATCATTTGATTCAAGTTCCGTAAAGGTGAAAGCAAGATCTGTTTCTTTTCTACACTCAGCATTTTCACTTCTTGAGTCGGACTTAAGATGAGGAAGTTAATTCACTCAAATTATGAAATTAAATTCTTTCTAGAAATTGTAAAATTTACAGACGCGCAACGCGTTGTATTCTTAGATTTTGATGTTTCATGCTTCACCAACAAAATTCAAGACAGTATAATATCTCAATGAAAAAAACTATTTTGAGCGGCAGTACAGTTACAGGTGATTTAACCTTAGGTAATTATATTGGGGCCATTAATCATTGGAAGCAGTTGCAAGACCAGTATGACTGCCTTTATTTCTTGGCCGATTTACATGCGCTAACAGTTTTTCAAGAACCAAAAGTTTTAAGAGAGAGAACATATAGTTTTTTTGCTCAATATTTGGCGCTGGGTTTAGATCCTCACAGAAATATTATTTTTGCTCAGTCTCAAGTTCATGAGCATACAGAACTTTCATGGATCCTTACCTGCCTTACTCCAATGGGTTATTTAAATCGAATGACTCAATTCAAAGAAAAATCTGAAAAACATGTGAAAAATATTAATGCTGGACTCTATACTTACCCTGTATTGATGGCAGCTGATATTCTTCTTTATCAAGCCGATCTCGTACCTGTAGGGGAAGATCAACGACAACACCTTGAGCTTTGCAGAGATATTGTGGGCTTTTTTGAAAACCGCTATGGACCAGGGATTTTTAAAATGCCAGAAGCCTATGTGGGTAAGATGGGTGCCCGAATTATGTCACTCCAGGATCCAGACAAGAAGATGTCTAAATCAGATGAAAACGATAAAAACTTTGTTTCAATCATTGATGATGCAAAAAAGATTGAGAAGAAAATTAAATCCGCTACAACTGACTCAGGGACAGAAATTAAGTTTGATACTGAAAATAAGGCAGGACTATCCAATCTAATGACAATCTATTCTGTCTTAACTAACAAAACAATTCAGCAACTTGAAAAGGATTATGAGGGCAAAATGTATGGCCATCTCAAGGTTGACCTCGCTGAGATTGTTGTTCAGACACTTAAGCCTGTTCGTGAAAAATACGATGATCTTATGAAAAACAAGGATTACCTAGATCAACTTCTCAAGTCTGGGGCCGAGCGAGCACAATCTCGAGCAAGAGTTACACTTGATAACGTCTATAAAACGGTTGGCCTTTTGAGATAGAAAACTCAGAGGATAAAACGACTTCTTTCCTCTTGAGATGGGAGTCTGCAAGTTGCGCGTTTACCAAAAAGGCGGTAGCGGTTCGCTGCAACGACATCATAAAAGAAATTTAAAAACGATGATGGAAGAATATTGAGAAGAAGAAATGCCATCCAAGGACCGCCAAGCTCGCCTAAAGCTTTAAATACACCCTTTGCCTTACGATAAGTTTTTCCATCAATTAAAATAACCACAGATTTAAGATCAAGAATATCATTTTGTGAGAGATGAGATTTGGCAAATTCTCCTTGAAGCGGGGAAAATTTGAATAGGCCTTTCCTGTCAACTTTCATCATGAAGTCGACAAAACCATTACAAAGACCACAATATCCGTCAAAAAAGATCACTCTCATAGCTCCCATTTTACCACAAATTCGCTACACGAACATTAATAAAGTTTTAATATTTCCAAAGTGATCTTAATTAAAACTTAAGAAAGCAGAAAAGAACATTTTGTCTTCAAGAATTTTAACTCATTCTACGATAAAAAATTTATGAATGATAAACGATGCTTTCTTTGTAAATATCAAGGCGTAAACAACACTGAGACTCACTCAAATGAGATTTATAGATCTTGTGGTAAAGTGTTTGAGCTTCTCCTTTGTTATGGGCATACGATTGATTTATTTCGAATGGGTCAGGTTAAATTTATTCAAAAGCACAAAATGAACTTTTCGGAATACTTTGGGCTTGATGAGGATCAGCTTATTATTCGTTATTTAAATGGCAGATAGCCCTATTTCACGCCCTAAGTATCAAAAATGACGTGAATGTATATTTTTCAGCCCCGATGGCGATAGCCTCTTCGCTATTGTAAGTATCACCCATGATTAAATATCTCGTTTTACTACTCCTTATTTGTGGGCATACTTTAGCTCGGAAAAATTCTCAGGATATTGTGATTAAGTCTCGTCTTGATCATCAGGCATCAGCTTCTTTAATTAAGCGTGTTCGAACTTTTCTGATTAATAATGACTTTGGGGATCCCTATAATCGAAAAATTGAAACTCCTTTTATCATTGATGTAAATCAGGTCCTTGATGACCTACCTTCTGGAACTCAGACTTGGATAAAAGATCTTCAGTCACTGCTAAATTTAAAGTTATTTGAATCCAATTATAAACTGCAAATTGAGGATTTCTCCTACAGCATAAAGGGATTTAATTCAGAACTTATGCCCCTTAATTCTAGTATGGATAGAATTGAGTATGTAACTCTCAACTACGTTCAGGGTTTAAAACTTACGGCCGGCAGAATTTCCTTTCAAGTGGAGCTGAAGCGGACTACGAACGGTTCTCCTATTAAATTTCAGATAGACCTTATAGAACCTGATTTTTTAGTAAGTCAGGACCTTATGGTTGAACTTCCAATGGGATGGTATACGGCATTGATGCCAGATTCATTACTTTTATCTTTGCATACAATCGATCTTTCAAAAGTGTTTGAGAAAGTTGTTTCAAACCCTGATCTAATTGATTTTTATGTGAAAGATCTTTATATGCCCCAAGTTTCAATTAGAGTGGGTGATAGAAACGTATCTTTTGATAAAGAGAAGATTTTTAATTTTGTGGTTTCAAGAAAAGAAGAAATGAAAATGGCTATCCTAGATCTTTTGAGATCTAGAATGCAGGAGAGATTTTCTAATATCATTAAGGATAATCCACAGGAGATTTTTCTTCCAAGAAGTTTTGCCACTAAAGGCAGGGTTAGTGCTGTATTTGATTTAAGAAATTTTAACGCTGAAGCCAGCACTAATGTCATCGATGCTAAAATTGATGGTTTCTTTTGTGCAAGTCGAAAAGAGATAAATGCCTGCCAATATGAGCAGGACTCAACAAAAATGAGAAGAATTATTTCAGCTCAGACATACGAGCAGTCGATGCGTGAAATTGATCTCCTCTTCATGGAAAAGCGGGCGAATGTTGCGATTAGCATTAGTGAAGATTACATCAACCAGCTAATTACATCAGTGGCACAGGCTGGAATGATTGACTTGGCCGGAGAAAGTTTTACCCTAGGACCTGAAAAAGCCTTCGTTTTGGCCGATGAAAAAGGTGAGGGGTTTTCTCTCTACTTGGACATTATCCATAAATTACGAGGAGCGCAAAGGGTGCTTGTAGGTCGATCAGAGCTCCGCTTTCCTATACGCTTAAGTATTGGACTCAAGGTAAATCTAATTGAAGGAATTCCTCATCTTCAGATCAAAGTTTTGGAAGTGAAAACTGACGAAAAATTACTTATTGAAGGTCTTCCTGACTACGAATTGGTAACAAATGTTAACTCCGTTAGATTCAGAAAAAAAGTTATTGCAAGCATCCTAGAAGATATAAGTCCTTTTAACCAAAAAATCTTAGTTGATCTGGAGTTGAAGGAATTTAAGGACACCTATCTTGAACAACTTAGCTTCCTCTCTGATGGTAAGGGGCGCGCCAATGCCGTTTTATCAATGAAGAACTCAAAAAAATAACTCAGATAAGTTTTACTAAATTCATTGGGTCGATTAAACTCTTATCAGTTTAAGGAGTCCCAATGAATCGAATAACTGTTACACCTGAAGAACAATTAAAAGAAATTAAGCGTGGAGTATTTGAAATTCTTCCAGAGGAAGAACTCCTTAAGAAGCTGAAAAAATCCTTCGAAAAGCAAAAACCACTTATCATCAAGTTCGGTGCCGATCCTTCTCGGCCTGATATTCACCTCGGCCATACTGTGGTTCTTCAAAAATTGAAGCTACTCCAGGATTTTGGGCACGAAATTTACTTCTTAATCGGCGACTATACGGCACAAATTGGTGACCCTACGGGAAAAAATAAGACGAGACCCATTCTTACCGAGGATGAGGTTATGAAAAATGCTCAAACCTACAAAGAGCAGGTGGGCAAGGTTTTGGATATGAGCAAAACCAAAGTTGTTTTTAATAAAGATTGGTTAGGCAAATTTTCTGGTCTTGATCTCATTCAACTTATGTCGAAGGCAACTGTTGGGGCGATCCTTCAGCGTGATGACTTTTCTAAGCGTTATACTAATTCTGAAGCCATCTATCTCCATGAGTTCGTTTATCCTATTCTTCAAGGATTTGATTCAGTTCATCTACGGGCCGATCTTGAGCTCGGTGGGACTGACCAGACTTTCAATCTTATGATGGGGCGTCACTTACAGTATTCTTATGAACAAGAGGCTCAGTGTATTCTCACTATGCCACTTATAGAGGGAACTGATGGTGTCCATAAGATGTCTAAGTCTATGGATAATTATATTGCGCTTACCGATACTCCAACGAATATGTTTGGAAAATTAATGTCCATTTCCGATGAGCTCATGAAGAAATATTACCTTCTGCTTTCTAGAAGACCTGCTTTGGAGGTTGAGGCCATCATTGCAGGCCTAACTAATGGCACGGCCCATCCGATGGAAGCCAAAAAGACCCTTGCAGCAGAAATCACTGGGTACTATCACGGAGAGGCTTCGGGAAAAGAAGAGAGAGAGAAATTTGAAGCTCGTTTTTCTAAAAAACAAATTCCGGATGATATACAAACTATTTCTAAATCCGCGGGTTCAATTAATTTGCTCGATT